>NZ_WTVM01000300.1 GCF_012910885.1 Azoarcus taiwanensis
TATTTGTGGTACAAAGTGTTACAGAAGGTGCTTATCAATATATCGTTGCTGCAAGTGGGTTAACTGGCTTTATTGCTTGGGTAGGTATCGCAGTGAGTCATTATCGATTTAGAAGAGCATTTGATAAACAAAATTATGATAAATCTAAATTGAAATATACAGCTAAATTGTTTCCGTTCGGACCTATTTTTGCAGCTATCTTATGTATTGTTGTAATCATCGGTCAAGATGTGGACTTTATTAAAACAGGAGATTTTAATTTTAGCCGCTTCCTAATTACGTATATGGGAATTCCAGTATTTTTAGCATTCTTTATTTATCATAAGCTTCGATATAAAACGAAAAAAATTCCATTAGATCAAGTAGATTTACGTCAAGACGTATCAATGGATGAAATAAAAGGTTAAAATAAAAATAATTACAGTTATAGTGTTGACTTAAATGTGAATTGTTGATATG
>NZ_WTVM01000301.1 GCF_012910885.1 Azoarcus taiwanensis
ATACATGATCATCCATGCTAATTTTGTATCTTGACCATAATTTTCAAATGCATAAAAACTGTTTCTCAACGATATCATAATCAGTGCTATCGAACCTGGTATTAACAATACCGTGCCTAAATATTTGATTGACTCTGGAAAGAAACCTACGAATCCTACGAAGAAGAAAACAAAGAATACATTCGTAACTTCCCAAACTGGGTTCAAATAACGTGAAATTAAGTGATTAATTTTCTTTTCATAACCAGTTAACTTTGAATGCAATGCGAAGAAACCTGCCCCAAAATCTATAGAAGCAATAATGATATAGCAAAATAAAAACAACCATAACACTGTTATACCTATAAATGCATAAATCATTTTTCTATTTCTCCTCCTTGCTTCTTGGCTAAGCGATTTACATCTTCATACGCCGGTTTATTTTTAAACATACGAATTAATACGTATGCACATGTAT
>NZ_WTVM01000302.1 GCF_012910885.1 Azoarcus taiwanensis
CACACATACATGAGATAGCTCCATCAAAGGAAGACAAGGCCAGAAGCAAACAGGGAACAGAAGAATTGAAGGCGAAAAGGTGTAATGATCCCCGTAATTAGCTGATAGTGTCACCCGCAGTGTTTATTCGCGAAACGTATTCGTATCCCAAAGATAAGGAGAAAGTTTAATTTTAGATACCGGAGATGAGATAAGAGTGGAAATACGGCCGTAATCCAATCTAAATGGGAAGCACCACACGCTGAATAGATCATTTTGTAGTGGGATTTGTGTGTATTGTTGTTGTTATTATGTGGTCATGGTCATTCGAATTAGGCACCGGTGGTGGCAGTGGATCAAGTTCAGCGGGAACTCTCCCTTTTGTCGTGGGCTAGATAAGAAGATGAGCGAATTTATTCAACGGACTTTTTATTCATGACACACCCGGTACTGTAACACTTTTAATAATCCCCCAC
>NZ_WTVM01000303.1 GCF_012910885.1 Azoarcus taiwanensis
GCCTCGTGTAGCCGAATGTTTAGCTCAGCCAATTGATCATCTGATAATACAGGACGTGTAATTTTGTTTTGGTCGATAATGTATTGTTGAATCGTTTCGAATTGTTCGGGTAATGTTGCAAAAGGTTATATATATATTGAAGGATATAGACTATTTTGTTTAAAATGAATCATATTTTAAGAAAAAATGAACAAAGTAAAAATATTAAATAGTCTTTTTTTATTACGTGTAATAAGTTTAATATGTATGATGTAAAAAGAGTTCGAATAGTGTATACTTATACTATTAAAATTAGAAATGAGATTATTATGAAAATAGTAGAAGTAAAATCTAAGAATGGTATCAATTTTATGATTTTAGATGGTAATAATGAACCTATAGTAGATGCAGTAAGATATTTGAAGTATCTGGATAGTGTTAATAAAAGTTTAAATACCAAGAAAACCTATGC
>NZ_WTVM01000304.1 GCF_012910885.1 Azoarcus taiwanensis
TCGTACCTGAGTACTTAAACTTTGATGCTGACAGCCTAACTGGTACTTTCGTACGTTTACCAGAACGTAGCGAATTACCTGCTGAAATTAACGAACAATTAATCGTTGAGTACTACTCAAGATAATACCGTTCAATACAAACACCCACAATTGTGGGTGTTTTTTTATTAATTTAAAAATGATAGATTCAAGATTATATGGAGCTCCCCTATTTTACAATCAACTTAGAATTTACAAGTCTTATTTGTTGAATTATCTTTAGTATTTCATCATTACTTTTTAAAATTATCAATTGCGATATACGAAACCTCATCCCTCTATCAAATTACCATTCATCGTCTCACTTAATAAATAATTTCGGATTATCTGTAATTAATCCATCTACACCCATTTGTCTTAATTTTTCTCCAGTTTTCAATTTATTAACTGTGTATGGC
>NZ_WTVM01000305.1 GCF_012910885.1 Azoarcus taiwanensis
CCCTAGGCTCTAAACCTTTTTTGCAATCTGTCTCAAATATATGTCCTGCAACTACGTAACTTGCACCTAACATTTCTACTTCTTTCCCCTCATCAATACTATGAATAGAAATTCCTATTCTTTTATATTTCTTTATAAGCTCTTCCTTAATATTTTTATTTAAAGATTTAAAAATACTATAACTTAAATGAATTCCCTCAATATTATATCTATCATCTAATTTTAAATCATAGTTTTGATGTAAGATTAAATTTATCTTATGTTTTTGACAGATAGGATAGATTTTTTCTACTAAGTTTAAATATTCATTTTCATTCAAATCTTTTTCTCTTAAAGTGAGTGCAACAATCTCAAAATTTTCTAAAATTATTTTTTTCTCATAAGCTGAAAAAATTTTTTCAATTTGTTTTTCAAGATTTTCATTCTCACATAATTTT
>NZ_WTVM01000306.1 GCF_012910885.1 Azoarcus taiwanensis
CGCCAGAGACGATGATCCGCGCCCCGGCAAGCTCCGGACGCTCCGACTTCGTCAGCTCCCGGCCGACCAGCGTCGACAGCCCCAGGTCCGCACCCGCT
Organism: Azoarcus taiwanensis; assembly: GCF_012910885.1. Taxonomy (GTDB): domain Bacteria; phylum Pseudomonadota; class Gammaproteobacteria; order Burkholderiales; family Rhodocyclaceae; genus Azoarcus_F; species Azoarcus_F taiwanensis. The sequence goes on from NZ_WTVM01000306.1 coordinate 99, forward strand.
TCGATCGCCTCGACCGCGCCCGCACCGCCGTCGACCACAGGCTCGAACGCAGTCGTGCGCACCGTGATCACCCTGACCGCATCCACGCTGCGTACCGTGGCCAGTGCGTTACCCGCATAAATCGGCCGCACGAAGGTGTCAGCCGACTCCACCGCCACGATGTCGCTGATCTGCGCTACGTCCAGCAACGCCGCCACCCGCGGCATCAGGTTCTTACCGAAGGTCGTCGCCGGCGCCAGCAAATGCGTATACCCCCCCGCCTGCGCTACCACCAGCGCAGCCACGTTCTCCGCGCCTTGTTCGGCGTAGTGGTCCGCATCGGCCACCTTCACCCGC
>NZ_WTVM01000307.1 GCF_012910885.1 Azoarcus taiwanensis
CTGTTACTCGGTGGCCGGCGAAGAGAGCTACGTCTTGCTGGTGCGCGTCGCGTCCGCACGGGCGCTCGAGGACCTGTTGCAACGGATCCGGACAACGGCGAACGTGCGGACGCGAAGCACGATCATTCTGAACACTTTTTACAGCGATAGGCAGCATATACCATAATTTTTCCAGCATAAATATCAATATTCCGTAAATCCTGCTATCATAGCGTCATGGCCGCCGTCGTGAAGTCCGTCGCTCTTGCCGGTAGACCAACAACCCCAGACCGGGTTCATGAGGTGCTAGGGCGCAGCATGCTGGTCGACGGTCTGGACATAGTGCTCGATCTGACCCGTTCGGGCGGTTCATATCTGGTCGACGCTATAACGGGTCGGCGCTACCTGGACATGTTCACATTCGTTGCCTCCTCGGCACTGGGTATGAATC
>NZ_WTVM01000308.1 GCF_012910885.1 Azoarcus taiwanensis
AACCCACGCTCAGCGCCGGCACCCTCGCCCTGCCAACAGGTTGGCGCTACGACACCTCGCTGAGCCGCAACTTCCACTTCACGCCCAATCCAGCCGAATGAGCTGAGCGACCGCCCGCGCGATGCCAGCGATCGCGCTGCGCCGGAACCCCCGGTGCGGGACAGAGTCCCATGCGCTCCACATGCCCCTCCACCGCCATGGCCGAAGCTCCAGAATCGCCTGCCAAAGAACCCCGTCCCCGCCGTCGCTGGCTGCGCTGGACCATCGACATCGCCATCGTGATTGCCATCGTCTTCGCGGTGCAGGCATGGCGCACGAGAGACGTGCCAGACCAACCGGTAACCGACTTCGTCTTTCTCACCCAGCACGGTGAAGTGAGCAGCTTTGCCGAATGGCGACGGGCCCAGCCCGAGGGGGCTGTCGCGATC
>NZ_WTVM01000309.1 GCF_012910885.1 Azoarcus taiwanensis
ACTCCCGTCATCTCGGCATGGTCGCAGGCCGGGGCCACCTCGACGACGTCTGCGCCCACGAGGTTGAGACCGCGGAAACCGCGCAGGATCTCCAGCAGTTCGCGGCTGGTCATGCCGCCGGCCTCGGGCGTGCCGGTGCCGGGTGCGTGGGCCGGATCGAGCACGTCGATGTCGATCGACAGGTAGACCGGCCGGTTGCCGACGCGTTGGCGCAGCTTGTCGACGACCTCCCGCACGCCCGGGTAGTAGACGTCCGAGGAGGTGACGATGCCGAACCCGAAACGTCGGTCGTCCTCGAGGTCCTTCTTGCCGTACAGCGGACCGCGGGTGCCGACGTGCGACAGCGCCTCGGTGTCGAGGATGCCTTCCTCGACCGCGCGGCGGAACGGGGTGCCGTGAGTGTACTCGGCGCCGAAATAGGTGTCCCA
>NZ_WTVM01000030.1 GCF_012910885.1 Azoarcus taiwanensis
TCGATGACCATCCGTCCGCCAACCTCCCAGATGTTGGCGGTGCCATGGAAGATCAGGCCGCCGCGTTCGGCTCCGGGGCCGGCTGCGATCGGGCCGACTGCATTGAGCCGTGCTTCGTCCTGCACGAAAAAAACCATTGCCACGAAGGCGCCGACGAGCACGAAAAAGGCGCCCGCGACGAGCAGCGCCACTATCCGGACCTGGCTGACGGCATCGCTCGATGCCGGGTGCTTCTGGGAGGTCGTCTTGTTGCTGGTGGGGCTGGTCATGAATGCGGACGAGTGGTGATTATGGTTGGCCACGTGGAGGGCGGCGGTCGGACTAAGTTACCATTGACGGACCCTGAGGGGCAAAGCCCGGGGTAATCGCGTGAATCTCAGGTCGAAGTGATTCATTGAGCGATCAATTGCGCTTTTCGGGATCATGGACGAAGGCACGGCACGGCTGAAGGCACTGATGGCAGGCCGCGGGTTCCCGCACCTGGCGGGCGATATGCAGTGCATCGAGACCCATATCTCGTGGGTGGTGCTTGCCGGCGACTTCGCCTACAAGTTCAAGAAGCCGCTCGACCTCGGCTTTCTCGACTACTCCACGCTCGCGCTACGCAAGCAGGCCTGTGAGGATGAGCTGCGCCTGAACCGGCGCACTGCACCGAGTATCTACCTCGACGTAGTCGCGTTGCGGGGCACGGCTGCAGCCCCTCGGATCAATGGCGACGGGCCGGTTCTCGATTACGCGGTGCGCATGCGGCGCTTCGACCAGGACCAGGTTTTCGATGCCTTGCTCGCCCGTGATGCGCTCACACCGGATCTGATCGATGCCGTCGGGGTGCATGTCGCGGCCCTTCATGCGTCGGCCGCGGTTGCTGAGGTCGGTGGCGAGTACGGCACGCCACAGGCGGTGCATGCGCCGGCGTCGCAGAACTTCGAACAGATCCGCGACAGACTCGCCGATGGCGCAATCCATGCACGCGTGGCCGCGCTCGAGCAGTGGAGTGATGCCGCGTTCCAACGACTTCGCGACACATTCGCCAAAAGGCTTGCCGACGGCCGGGTGCGCGAATGTCACGGTGATCTGCATCTGGGCAATCTGGTGGTTTGCGATGGCCAGGCGCGGCTGTTCGACGGCATCGAGTTCAATCCGCATCTTCGCTGGACGGACGTGATCGCCGATACCGCCTTTCTCGTCATGGACCTTCTTGCCCACGGCCGCGAGGATCTGGCTGGGCGTTTTCTCGATGTCTGGCTGCAGGAGACCGGGGATTACGAGGGTGTGGCGGTGTTGCGCTACTACCTCGTCTATCGTGCGATGGTCCGTGCCAAGATCGCAGCGATTCGCCTCGGGCAAGCTGGTGCGCAGGAATGTGATCGCGACGCCTTCATGCGCTACCTGTCGCTCGCCGAGCGCCTGACCGTGCCGGGGCAGCGGGGGTTGGTGATCGGCTGCGGCGTGTCCGGCAGCGGCAAGAGTGTGAGCTCACAGACACTCGTGGAGGGTGCAGGCTTCATCCGCCTGCGCTCGGATGTGGAGCGCAAGCGGCTGTTCGGGCTCGCGCCCCTGGCGTCGAGTGCGTCGGTGCTGGCGGGCGGCATCTATACGGCGGACGCCAGTGCGCAGACTTATGCGCGCCTGCTCTTTCTCGCCGGCAATGTTCTCGACGCCGGATATCCGGTGTTCGTCGACGCGACCTTCTGTCGGCATGCTCAGCGCGAACCCTTCACGCAACTCGCGGCACGCCTTGACACACCCTGCCTGATCGCGTGGTTCGATGCGCCGCCGGCGCTGCTCCAACAACGCGTCGTGGCGCGACTCGGGGCGGGCGCCGATGTGTCGGAGGCCGATCTCGCGGTGCTCGAAAGCCAGCTGGCGAGCTTCGAGGTGCCGGATGAGGTCGCCGACGGCGCGCGGGTGCTGAAACTCGATACATCGACATCCGACGCGCCCCAGGTGCTGCGCGATGCGGTTGCGCAGTGGCTGGCCGGCGTCGCGGGAGCGGACAGTGGAGTACCATTGCATACGAACAGATCGAATCCGGACGGCGCATGAATCCATCCACCCTCATCGGCATGGTGGCGGGCATCGCGATGCTCGCCATCGTGCTTGTCTTCGCGGCGGAAGAGCCAACCGCCTTCCTCAACCTGCCTGGGCTGGCGATCGTGCTCGGCGGTACGCTCGCAGCAACCTTCATCAGCTACCCGCTCAGGGAGGTCGTGCGCGTCTTCGGCCTGTTCCGCACGGTTCTGCGAAACGAGCGGCTGTATACCCAGCGCGACATCGAAGAGCTGATCCAGATCTCGCGCCTGTGGATGCAGGGTGACGTACGAGCGGTGGAGCAGGCGCTCAAGCGGGTGAACAACCCGTTCCTGCGCACCGGCGTGCAACTGGTCATCGATCTCACGCCGGAAGAGGACATCCTCGACCTGCTGCAATGGCGTATCTCGCGGCTGCGCGCGCGCGAGCACGCCGAAGCCCAGCTGTTCAGGGTCATGGCGGCGTTCGCGCCGGCCTTCGGCATGATCGGCACCCTGGTTGGGCTGATCAACCTCATGTTCGTGCTCGAGGACGGCGATCTCGCGGTGATCGGCCCGCATATGGCGGTCGCGCTCATGACCACCTTCTACGGCATCCTGCTGGCCAACCTGGTGTTCAAGCCAGTGGCGGTCAAGCTCGAACGGCGCACCGAGCAGCGCGTGGTGCTGATGAACATGATTCTGCAGGGCATCTCGATGATGTGCGAGAAGCGCAGCCCGGCGCTGATGCGCGAGACGCTGAGGTCGTTCATGGCGCATTACGAGGACGAGATCGACGACACCGGTGCGGCCAAGCCTGGGGTGAGACGGCCGGCGGCTGGCGGAGCGACCCGTCGTGGCTGAACAGGCCGAGCCGACCCTCGCTGCCCGTGGCGGACGCTACGCGCAGTGGCATGTCGACCCGCCGGCCGATCGCGACGAGGACAGCTGGCTTCTTGTCTATCTCGACGTGATGACCTTGCTGTTGGTGATGCTCGTCGTACTGCTTGCCTTCTCGAATAGAGACATCGGAGTCTGGCTGCCGGACCCGCATCCCGCTCCCGAACCGGCGCAGGCGCATGTGCTGGAGGGCTTGCCGGGGTTGCTGGAAGGCTTGCCGGCACCCGAGGCTGCGCCCGAGCCGGTCGCCGAGTTGCCGCCAGTGCCCGAGGATGAGGTGCAGGACCCCCTGGCGGGTCTGTCGCTCGAAGGGCTGGGCGACGATATCCAGGTCTTGGTGACCGAGAACGCCGTGCGCTTCCGGATCAGCAACGAGATTCTCTTCCCGTCCGGGCAGGCCGATCTCACGCCGCGCGGCGCCGAGGTGATCGACCGTCTGGCGACCCTGTTCCAAGACGGCTATCACCGCATTGCGGTCGAGGGACACACCGATGACGTGCCGATTCAGACCGCGCGCTTCCCGTCGAACTGGGAATTGTCGACCGGTCGTGCAACCAGCGTGGTGCGCAGGCTCGAGGCCGGCGGGGTGGCATCGGTACGCTTGCGTGCGACCGGCTATGCCGATACCCGGCCGCTGGAGGACAATGCAACCGCCGAAGGGCGGGCGATCAACCGCAGGGTCGAGCTGACCATGGAGGCCGTGCAATGAGCGACGACGACATCGAGCGTATCGCCGGTGCGACTGATGCCTTGCTGCTGCGGATGAAAACGCTTGAAAAAGCCAATGCCGACCTCGAGGCGCGGGTGGCGGAGCGCACGGCCGAACTGGAAGCGGTCAATCGCGAGCTCGAAGCGTTTTCCTACTCGGTTTCACACGACCTCAAGGCGCCGTTGCGCGGAATCGATGGCTATGCGCGGATTCTGCTCGACGAATACGGGGAGCGTCTCGATGACGAAGGGCGGCGCCTGCTCGGCAATGTATGCCGAGGCGTCGCGCAGATGCACCGTCTGATCGGCGACATGCTCGCCTACTCCCGCCTCGAGCGACAGGTGCTGGCGCCGTGTGCCGTCGAGCTTCAGCCGCTGGCCGAAGAGGTGCTGAGTGCGATCGACGAGGGCGGCTTGCCCGAGGCGGCCAGGCTGTCGATCGACATGGGAGGGCTTGAGGTGCGCGCCGACCGCAACGGACTCGCGATCGTGTTGCGTAACCTGCTCGCCAATGCCCTGAAATTCCACGCGCCCGGCCAGGTGCCGGTCGTGCACGTTTCCGCCCAGCGCGAAGGGCAGGCGGTGCGCATCGAAGTGTGCGACGAGGGTATCGGCTTCGACATGAAGTACCACGAACGGATTTTCGATATCTTCCAGCGACTGAATCGCGTGGAGGACTATCCAGGCACTGGGGTCGGGCTGGCCTTGGTCAAACGCGCGGTCGCGCGCATGGGAGGGCGGGTGTTCGTGAACAGTGTGCCGGGCGAGGGCACGTGCTTCACCGTCGAGCTGCCGGCACCCTGAGGGTGCCTCGCATTCTGGGCTAAACTCCGCAATTGCTTCTTTCCCGGGCTTTTCACTTGAATACCACCATTGCTCCACCTTGCCCGAGCCGGCAAATGCCGCTGCGCCTCTACGACGTGGAGGCGTTGGGCCAGGTGTTTACCCCGGAGGCGGTGGTCAAGGCGATGCTCGCGCTGCGTCGCAACAGAGGCAGGGTGCTGGAGCCGTCATGTGGCGATGGGGCGTTTCTCCGCCATCTGCCGGGTGCGACAGGCATCGAGCTCGATGCTGCCCACTGCCCGCCCGGCGCGCTGAACATGGATTTCTTTGCCTATCCCGACAGCGAGCGCTTCGACACGATCATCGGCAATCCCCCCTACGTGCGCTTTCAGGATATCCCGCCCGCCACCCGTGCGAGGCTGGGGGCCGCGCATTTCGACGGCCGCTCCAATCTCTACCTGTTCTTCATCGAGAAGTGCCTGCGCCATCTTGCACCGGGCGGTGAGCTGATCTTCATTACACCGCGCGATTTCCTCAAGGCCACCTCAGCGGTCAGGCTCAACCGGCTGCTGTTCGAGCAGGGTTCGATCACCGACGCGATCGAGCTCGGCGACGCCCGGGTGTTCGAAGATGCGGTGCCGAATTGCCTGATCTGGCGATTCGAGAAGGGACGCACCGAGCGCAGCCTGCGCTATGCCGAGATCGGTTCCGGAGACCGGGTCGACGAAGCGCTCGCCGAGCCGCCATGGCAGGTGCGCAGTCTGGCCGAATGTGCCGGCCACCTCATGTTCGTGCGTGGCGACTACCCGTTGCGCCTGTCCGACATCGCTTTCGTCAAGGTCGGTGCGGTATCCGGGGCGGACGACATCTATGCTGACGAGGTACATGGCGACCGCGATTTCGTGTGTGCTTCCACGGTCCGGACCGGTTTGACGCGGCGCATGGTCTGGTGCGAACCGGGTGAGCCGCCGCCCCAGGTGCTGCTGCCGCATCGTGCCCGTTTGATTTCCCGCCGCATCCGTTCGTTCGACGAGAGCAACTGGTGGCAGTGGGGGCGCGGCTATTACCAGAGCGAGCGGCCGCGAGTGTATGTGAACGGCAAGACGCGCGCCGAAAGGCCGTTCTTCACCCATCCCTGTGAGCACTACGACGGTGCAGTGCTGGCGATCTTTCCGCATGACCTTCAGACCGACGTCGCAGCGCTAGCGGAGGCGCTGAATGCGACCGACTGGACCGAGCTTGGCTTCGTGTGCGACGGGCGCCATCTATTCACCCAGCGCAGCCTCGAGAACGCGCCGCTGCCAGTGGGCTTTCAGCGGTTTCTCCGGCGCTGACGCGGTGGTGTAAGATTGGCGCAAAACATACGGCCGCGGCACCATTGACCGCGGCCTTTCTACTGAGACGGCGAACATGGTTCCTCATCTGACTACCGCGCTGACCGGGCCACTGCTGGAGCTGGAAACGCGGTTCCTCGATCACGCGACCGAAATCGAGCAATGGATGCGCGCGCAGTGGCTGGACCACATGCCACCCTTCTACGGCTCGACCGATCTGCGCAATTCCGGCTTCAAGCTCGCACCGGTCGATCTGAATCTTTTCCCCGGCGGGTTCAACAATCTCGACGAGCCGTTCATGCCGCTGTGCGTGCAGGCCGCGCAGTCGGCGGTGGAGCGGATCTGTCCGGAGGCACGCAACCTGCTGCTGATTCCCGAGAACCACACGCGCAACCAGTTCTATCTTCAAAACGTCGCGCAACTCGTCCGCGTCCTGCAGCGTGCCGGTCTGAACGTGCGTCTCGGCAGCCTGCTCCCTGAGATCACCCAGCCGACCACGATCGAGCTGACCAACGGTGCGTCGGTGACGCTCGAGCCGCTGGAGCGTCGCGGCAGCAGGCTTGGTCTGGCAGGCTTCGATCCATGTGCAATCCTGCTCAACAACGACTTGTCGGCAGGCGTGCCGCCCCAACTCGTCGACCTGCACGAGCAATGGGTGATTCCGCCGGTGCACGCCGGTTGGCACAGCCGCCGCAAATCGCGTCACGCGGAAGCCTATGACCGGGTCGCACGGGAGTTCGCTGACGTCATCGGCATCGATCCCTGGCGAATCAACCCGGCCTTTGGGGTCTGCGGTCAGATCAATTTCCAGGAGCGCACCGGCGAGGAGTGTCTCGCCCATCAGGTGGATACGCTGCTCACCGACATCCGCGCCAAGTACAAGGAGTACGGTGTCGACGAGACGCCGTTCGTGGTCGTCAAGGCCGATGCCGGCACATATGGCATGGGTGTCATGACGGTCAAGGATGCGTCCGAGGTCGTCGGCCTCAACCGGCGCCAGCGCAACAAGATGGCGGTGGTCAAGGAAGGCCTGCAGGTCCACGAGGTCATCATCCAGGAAGGCGTGCATACCTTCGAGACCATCGAGGGTGCGGTCGCCGAGCCGGTGGTGTACATGATGGATCACTACGTCGTCGGCGGCTTCTACCGGGTGCACACCGAGCGAGGACGCGACGAGAACCTCAACGCGCCGGGCATGCATTTCCGCCCGCTGGCCTTCGATACCTGCTGCAGCCTGCCGGATGCCGAGCAGAGTCCGGATGCACCGCCCAATCGCTTCTACGCTTACGGTGTGGTTGCCCGCCTGGCCTTGCTCGCGGCCTCGGTCGAAATCGAGGAGTCCGAGCCAGCGGTGCTGGAAACGGCGGCCTGACCCATGACGACACGCTCCTTCGCCTTCATCCTCGATCCGCTACAAGCACTCAAGCCCTACAAGGACTCCAGCATCGCGATGATGCGCGAGGCGGCGCGGCGCGGCCACAGGGTTCATGCCATCGGTCGCGAATCGCTCGCCTGGCGACGCGGTGGCGTGTATGCACGCGCATTGCCGTTGCAGGTGCTCGGCACCGACGACAAATGGTACGAGACCGGCACCCCCGAAGTCCTGCCTCTCACCGCCTTCGACGCGGTAATCATGCGGCAGGATCCGCCCTTCGATTTTGAGTACGTGACCGCGACCTGGTTGCTGGAGCGCGCCAGGGCGGACGGGGCACGGGTATTCAACGACCCCCGCGCGATCCGCGACCATTCCGAGAAACTCGCGATTGCCGAGTTCCCGCAGTTCACCGCACCGACGCTGGTGGCCCGCGATCCCACCGAGGTGCAGGCCTTCATCGACGAGTTCTCCGACGTGGTGCTCAAGCCGCTCGACGGCATGGGTGGCAGCCAGGTCTTCCGCGTGCGCGCCGACGACCCCAATCGCAACGTCATCCTCGAGACGCTGTCGCACGAGGGCGCGCGTACCATCATGGCCCAGCGTTATCTGCCCGAAATCGTCGACGGCGACAAGCGGGTGCTGATCATCGGTGGCGAGGTCGTGCCCCATTCGTTGGCTCGCATCCCCAAGGCCGGCGAGACCCGCGGCAACCTTGCCGCGGGCGGGCGCGGTGTGGCGATGCCGTTGACCGAACGCGAGCGCGAGATTGCCGAATACCTGGCCCCGATCCTGTGGGCGCGGGGCCTGCTGGTCGTCGGGCTGGACGTCATCGGCGGGCACCTCACCGAGATCAACGTCACCAGTCCGACCTGCTTCGTCGAGATTGGCGCACAGACCGGCTTCTCGGTCGCAGCGCTGTTCGTGGACAAGCTCGAGCAGGCTTGCGCATGACGCTGGTGGCGCAGGGATTTCGCGGGCTGGTGCTCGCGCTGGCGGTACTTCTGCTCTCCGCTTGCGCGCAGCCGCAGCTCTTCCATCAGGAGGCCTACGTCTTTGGCACGCGGGTGGATCTGACGATCTACGGCAAGTCGCTGGACAAGGCGTCCGAGGCCATGGGTGAGGTGTTGCGTGAGTTCGACCGCCTGCATCATGCCTTCCATGCGTGGAAACCTTCCGAGCTGACTGCTTTGAACGAAGCGATCGCGCGCGGTGAGTCTCATGTGGTATCCGACGAGCTCGCCGAGTTGCTGCGTGACGCACAGCGTATTGCGGCGGACGGCGACTACCTTTTCGACCCGGCGTTGGGCCGTCTGATCGAGCTGTGGGGCTTTCATGCGGATGAGTTCGAGCCGGTGCAGCCCGACCCGGCCGAAATCGCGCGCATTCTCGAAGCGCGTCCCAGCATGGCCGACCTGGTCATCGACGGCAATCTCGTGACCAGTTCCAACCCCATGGTGCAGATCGACCTCGGTGGCTACGCCAAGGGTTACGCGCTAGACCGGGCGGTTGCGATCCTGCGCGCTCGCGGCATCAACGACGCACTGGTGAATATCGGTGGCAACGTTATGGCGCTCGGCTCCAAGGGCGGCACGCCGTGGCGGCTCGGTATCCAGCACCCGCGCGAACCGCGTCCGCTGGCCACCTTGCCGCTCTACGATGGCGAGGCGATCGGCACTTCAGGTGACTACCAGCGATTCTTCGAGCTCGACGGCGAGCGTTTCTCGCATCTGCTCGATCCGCGCACCGGTCAGCCGTCCCGTGGCACCCAGTCACTGACGGTGCTGATCATGCCGCGCGAGGACGCCGGCACCTGGTCCGACGCGACCAGCAAGTCGCCCTTCCTCGCCGGTGATGACTGGTTGCCGTATGTGCAGCGATACGATATCGCACATGCGCTGCGAATCGCGGAAGACGGCACCATCGAGGTCACCCGCCAGATGCGTGCGCGTCTGCAGATACCCTCGGATTTGCGACCACTGGTCGTGGTCGACTGATAGTCAAAGGGAGAACTGGCAATGCACAGCCGCGAGCTCGGACTGGTCCTGGCGCAACAACTGCTCGACGTAGACGATTTGCACTACGGCTGGTGGGAGGAGGGCGAACAGCCAACCATCGGCAAGCTGCGCGACGCGCAGGAGCGTTACTCACAGCGACTGGTCGAGATGGTCGAGCGCCATTGCCCGGGGGGCGGGCGTGTGCTCGACGTCGGTTGCGGCACCGGGAACCTGATGGAAAAGATGCTCGGTCATGGTTTCGAGGTCGATGGCGTAATCCCCGCGCCCTGGCTCGAACAGCGTGTGCATGAGCGCATCGCACGTCTGCAGCCGGCCTATCGTCCCACGGTGTTCCCGTGCATGTTCGAGAAGATGCCCGCGAGCGCTGCCGAACGCCCCTACGACATCGTACTGTTCTCCGAGAGTTTCCAGTACATCCCGCTCGCTGACAGCCTGCCGACGATCCGCCGCCTGCTCAAACCCGGCGGCAAGGTCGTGGTGTGTGATTTCTTCAAGACCGAGCACCATGGTGATGGTCAGCCGGGCGACAAGAGCTTCGGTGGCGGTCACAAGCTCGACCGCTTTTACGCCGCGCTCGGTGAGCATCGGTTCGCCCTCGAGCACGACGAGGACATCACCCGTTTCATCAGCCCCTCGGTGGCGCTGGTGGACGAGATGCTGCGCAAACGCATCGCTCCGGCCTGCGGTTCGATCGACCGTTACATCACGGCGCGCGTACCGCGTCTGCGCCGCTTCGTCGGCTGGCTTCTGCGCAAGAAACTCGCCAAGCTGCACTACAAGTATCTCGAAGAGAATCGGACCCAGGCGGTGTTCGAGCGTTACAAGTCTTATCGACTGCTGGTTCTGAAGCCGGAGTAGGCGGTCTCATGAGTGACTCCCGCAGCGAACTCGACCGCCTGGCGGTCGGCATCATGATAGTGCTGTGTACCGTGTGGGGCCTCCAGCAAGTCGTGGTCAAGCTCGGTAACGCCGGCATTTCGCCGATCTTTCAATCGGGACTGCGTTCGGTCGGCGCCTTTGTGCTGGTGCTGCTGTGGTCGAAGCTGCGCGGTGTGCGGCTGATGGCCTCCGACGGCACGCTGTGGGCCGGCATTCTCGCGGGCCTGCTGTTCGCCGCCGAGTTCGCGTTGATCTATGTCGCGCTCGAGTACACCAACGCCTCGCGCGGCGTGATCTTTCTCTACACCGCACCGTTCTTCGTAGCTCTGGGTGCGATCTGGCTTCTGCCCAACGAGCGCATGCGTCGAGTGCAATGGATCGGCATGGCGCTGGCTTTCGGCGGGGTCGTGGTGTTGTTCGGCGAGAATCTCGGCCGCGCCGGAGAACAGGCCTGGATAGGCGACCTGATGATCCTGCTCGCCGCAGCGCTGTGGGCGGCGACCACGCTGGTGGTCAAGGCCAGTGCGCTGGCGCGTGTCTCGGCGGAAAAGACGCTGCTCTATCAGCTCGGCGTGTCGGCGGTGGTGCTGCCGCCGTTGGCACTCCTGCTCGGTGAGCCCGGTGTTTTCGCGCCGAGCGTCACGGTGTGGGCGAGTGTCGCGTTCCAGATCTTCGTGGTCGCCTCGAGCAGCTACCTCGCCTGGTTCTGGCTCATCCGCCACTACCCGGCGACGCGCTTGTCGTCGTTCTCGTTCCTGACCCCGGTCATGGGTGTGCTCGCCGGCGTCGCGCTGCTCGGCGAGCCGCTGACGCCGGCGGTGATCATCGCGCTGGTGCTGGTCGGTGCCGGTATCTGGATGGCCAATGCCCTGCGCTGACCGACACCGGTTTAGCGCACGTCTCGCTTAACGCACGTCTCCATAACGCTCGCGAATCCTTTCGTCGTAGCGCTCGCGATCACGTTCGGCACGCTCGGCGCGCCGGGCGGCGGCTTCCTCGGCGCGGGCGCGATCGGCTGCGCGTTGGGCATCCTGTTGCTGCAGTTGTTGCTGGCGCAGCGCCTCGGCGTCGCGGGCCTGAGCTTCGCGTTGGGCGCGAATGTGCGCCGCGGCGTCGTCGACCGGAATTTCCGGGATGGCTGTCGGTGTCGGAATGGCGGTATCGGTGCGGGTGACACCTTCCGCGCGCGACTCGGCCTCCGCTTGGGCACGATTGTGGGCCAGCTCGATGCGACGTGCCTCGATCTCCAGTGCGCGGGCGGCGCGGATGCGTTCCAGCCTCAGTGCGCGGGCCTGGTCCAGGCAGCGGTTGACCAGAAAGCGTTCGTAGCAGCCGGGTTCCGTTGCACGGAACTCCGACTCGGCCAGGTCTCGCAGCGCTTTGGCCTCGGCCTGCATCGCGCGGGCCTCGGCGAGATCGGGCAGCGCCTCCGGGTTGTCGGCAAGCGCGGCGCTTGAAGTGGCGAGCAGGAGGGCGAGCGTCAGAGTGCGGAGCATGGAGGCGCGATTTGAACGGGGTGCGAACGAGGTGAGTAGAATAACGCGTTTTCGCATGGTTGAATTCAAGTGATCCAGTTCCGCAACCTGAGACTCGCACGTGGCGCCAAGGTGCTGGTCGATGCGGTCAATCTTCAGATTCATGCCGGCTGGAAGGTCGGTCTGACTGGCGCCAATGGCTGCGGCAAGTCCAGCCTGTTCGCCTTGTTGCGCGGCGAACTGCATCAGGATCAGGGCGATCTTGAGATGCCCGCGGGCTGGGTCATTGCTCATGTCGCCCAGGAAACGCCGGCGCTGACCTCGTCCGCAATCGAATATGCGCTCGATGGCGACCGCGAACTGCGCGACATCGAAAACGCGTTGGCCCAGGCGGAGGCCGATCACGACGGCACCCGGATCGGTGAATGCCATGCCCGTCTGGGCGAGATCGACGGCTATGCCGCGCGGGCGCGTGCTGCGGCATTGCTCGACGGACTCGGGTTTTCGCAAACCGACATGGAGCGACCCGTGTCCGATTTTTCGGGCGGCTGGCGCATGCGGCTCAACCTCGCCCAGGCGTTGATGTGTCGTTCCGACCTGCTGCTGCTCGACGAACCGACCAACCACCTCGATCTCGACGCGGTGCTCTGGCTTGAGCAGTGGTTGCGCGACTATCGCGGCACGCTGGTGCTGATCTCCCACGACCGGGAGTTCATCGACGCCTGTGTGAGCCATGTCGCGCATATCGAGCAGGAGCGGCTGACGCTATACACCGGTGGCTATTCCGATTTCGAGCAGCAGCGTGCCGCCCGGCTGGCGCAACAACAGTCGCTGTACGAGCGCCAGCAGCGCGAGGTCGCCCACATCGAGGACTACATCCGTCGGTTCCGCGCGAAGGCCACCAAGGCTCGCCAGGCGCAAAGCCGGATCAAGGCGCTCGAACGCATGGAGCGTATCGCGGCGGCGCATGTCGATACGCCGTTCTCCTTCTCATTCCGGCCCTGCCCGGCGGCACCCGATCCCTTGCTGCTCATCGAGGACGGTGCGGTGGGCTACGATGGCAAGCCGGTACTCGCTGACGTCAAGCTGACCTTGCGCCCGGGAGAACGGGTCGGGCTGCTCGGTCGCAACGGTGCCGGCAAATCCACGCTGATCAAACTGCTCTCCGGTCAGCTGGCGCTCACCGACGGCAAGCGTACCGAAGGCAAGGGCCTGGCGACTGGCTATTTCGCCCAGCACCAGCTTGAGACACTGCGTCCTGATGAGTCGCCCCTCAAGCACATGCAGCGCCTCGACCCGGCCGCACGCGAGCAGGACTTGCGCAACTATCTCGGGGGTTTCGACTTTCGTGGTGCGCGCGACGGAGTCGTCACCGGTAGTGGGGTGGATTCGGCCTGCGGCAGTTTCTCGGGGGGCGAAAAATCGCGTCTGGCGCTGGCCTTGCTGATCTGGCGTCAACCGAACCTGCTGCTGCTCGACGAACCGACCAACCATCTCGATCTTGAGATGCGCCACGCGCTGACGCTGGCCCTGCAGGATTACGAAGGGGCAATGGTGCTGGTCTCGCATGATCGCGCGCTGCTGCGCGCATGCTGCGATCGCTTGCTGCTGGTCGATGGCGGTCGCGTCCAGCCCTTCGATGGCGATCTCGACGACTATCGCGACTGGCTGGCTGCACGCAGGGCGGAGAGCCAGGCGGCCGAGAAATGCCAGCAACAGGTAAGCGACAAGGCAGCCCGCAAGGCGGAGCGCGAGCAGGCTGCAGCCGACCGGCAGGCGGTGCTGGCAGCAAGGCGTCCGCTGGTGAAGGAGCGCGAACGGATCGACCGCGACCTCGCAGCGTGGCATGAAGAAAAGATGACGCTCGATGACCGGCTGGCCGACCCGGAACTCTATGCCTCCGGCGAGACGACTCAGGTCCAGGACATGCTCAAGCGCCAGGGAGAGCTGGCGAACTGCATCGAGGAGGCCGAGTTGCGCTGGCTCGAGATCGAAGACGCACTCGAGGCCTTGCCCGAACCGGCAAGGTGATCGACACTGCCGCAATGACCGACAAAGCTGACCACCCCATGCCGCTGGATCTCGCCGAGCTCGCCTCTGCGCGGCAACGGATCGGTCAGTCGGTGACTCGCACGCCGATGGTGCCGAGCGAGTTCCTGTCGCTTGCGGTCGGGGCTCAGGTGCATCTCAAGCTGGAGAATCTGCAGCGCACTGGCTCCTTCAAGCTGCGTGGTGCAACCAATCGCATTGCCCGTTTGCTCGAATACGGCGACCGGCCTGCGGGCGTGATCGCCGCCTCGGCTGGCAATCACGCGCAGGGCGTGGCACAGGCGGCGCGTCAGGCCGGATTGCGCGCAGTGGTCGTCATGCCATCGAACGCCCCGCTGACCAAGATCGCCTCGTGCCGTGCGCTTGGTGCCGAGGTGCGCCTGGTTGGCGACACCCTCGAGCAGGCTGCCGATGAGGCCATGAAACAGGCAGATGAGCAGCAGCTCGTCTTTCTCCACCCTTACGACGACTGGGATGTGATCCTCGGTCAGGGCAGCTGTGGCCTGGAGATGATCGAAGACTGCCCCGACATGACGGTGGCGGTGGTACCGCTCGGCGGCGGCGGTCTCATCTCGGGCGTTGCGCTGGCGCTGAAGCTGCAGCGCCCCGACATTCGACTCATCGGCGTGCAGGCCGACGCGGTTGCCCCTTGGCGACATTTTCTGCGCGACGGATCCCTGCAAGGTATTCCGCCGGCCGCACACACGATCGCCGATGGCATCAAGGTCAAGCGCCCTGGCTTGCTTACGCGACAGGTCATCGCCCGCCATGTCGACGAGATCGTCACGGTGGACGACAACGCCATCGCCGAGGCCATCGTCGTGTTGCTGGAACGCACCCGAACCATCGGCGAAGGTGCCGGCGTGGTCGCGCTTGCGGCCCTGCTGCAGGGCAGGGTGGCGTTGTCGCCGAGCGATACGGTCGCCTGCGTGATCTCCGGGGGCAATGTCGACATGACGCTGGTCGGCCGCTCGATCGACTACGGTCTCGCGTCGAGCGGGCGCTTGATGAACGTAGCCGTGACCATCGTCGATTCGCCCGGGCGCCTGGTCTCGCTGCTCAAGTCGGTGGCCGATCTGGGTATCAACGTTCGCCATGTCGAGCACCGGCGCGGCGAGCTCCATGTGCCAGTGGGCATGACCGAGGTCATCCTGCAGATGGAAACCCGCGACTTCGAGCACCAGCGCGAGCTGCTCGACCACTTCGCCGGGCAGGGTCTGGAAGTGCGCAACATGATGTGGGTCTGAAGCCCCCCGCGCCGCGCGTGACCGGGAAGGGACTGATAGAATCGCGGTTTTTCCGACCCGACCGATAAAGGCCTGCCGTGCAAATCGTCTGTCTCGACCTCGAAGGCGTACTCATTCCCGAAATCTGGATCGAATTCGCCGAGCGCACCGGTATCGCCGAGCTTCGCCGCACCACGCGCGATGAGCCGGACTACGACGTGCTGATGAAGTACCGGCTCGATATCCTCGCGCGCAATGGCCTCGGGTTGCCGGCGATTCAGGAGGTGATCGACAGCATGGGGCCGATGGCCGGTGCCAGGGACTTCCTCGATGCACTGCGCGCCGACTATCAGGTCATCATCCTGTCCGATACCTTCTACGAGTTCGCCCATCCGCTGATGCGTCAGCTAGGGTGGCCGACGCTGTTCTGCCACAGTCTGGAGGCAGACGAGACCGGACGCCTGGTGAACTACCATCTGCGCATGCCGGACCAGAAGCGCGAGGCAGTGCGCCGCTTCAAGGAGCTCAACTTCAAGGTCGTCGCGGCGGGTGACTCCTACAACGACACCGCAATGCTCGGCGAGGCCCACGGCGGCATCCTGTTCCATCCGCCGGAGAACGTGGTTCGCGAGTTTCCGCAATATCCGGTTGTGCGCGACTACGGCAGCCTGCGCGTGGAGATCGACAAGGCATTCGCGAAGGCGGGCTGACATGCATCGTACCCGCTTCTACACGCTTACCGCGTCGTGTCCCGACCGCGTCGGCATCGTGGCCCGGGTTTCCGGGTTCATCGCCGAGCACAGTGGCTGGATCCTCGAGACCGCGCTGCATGCCGAGCCGCCGCGACAGGGTGAGGAGGTCGGGCGCTACTTCATGCGTATCGAGATCCGTGCCGATTCGCTGCCTTTCCATCTCGCCGAGTTTCGCGAGCGTTTCCGCCCGCTGGCCGAAGAGTTGCTGATGGAGTGGAAGATCACCGATTCAGCGGTCAAGAAGCGGGTCGTGGTGCTGGTCAGCAAGCAGGAGCACTGTCTCTACGACCTGCTTGCACGATGGCAGTCGAAAGAGCTCGATATCGAGATCCCCTGCGTGATCTCCAACCACGATGCCCTGCGCGGTTTCGTCGAGTGGCACGGCATCACTTTCCACCATGTGCCGGTCACGTCCGACAACAAGGCGTCGGCCTATGCCGAAGTGCAGCGCATCTTCGAGGAGGTGCGTGGCGACACCATGGTGCTCGCGCGCTACATGCAGATCCTGTCGCCCGAGCTTTGCGCGGCCTATCCTGGGCGCATCATCAACATCCACCACAGCTTTCTGCCGAGCTTCGTCGGCGCCAAGCCCTACCACCAGGCCTGGGAGAAGGGCGTCAAGCTCATCGGTGCGACCTGCCACTACGTCACCGCTGATCTCGATCAGGGGCCGATCGTCGAGCAGGACGTGATTCGCATCGACCACTCGGATGCTGTGGAGGACATGGTTCGCTACGGCAAGGACATCGAAAAGACCGTGCTCGCGCGCGGCCTGCGCTACCACCTCGAAGACCGGGTGCTGCTTCACGGCAACAAGACAATCGTCTTCCGCTGATAAAAAAAGGCACCTGATCGGTGCCTTTGAAGAACGCGGAGAGGCGAGAGGAGGAGATCCGATCCGCGTCTGGAGCAGAAGTACTGCCGCGGGCGAATCCGCGGCGTTCTGATCAGAACGTACGGCTGACCGAGAGCACTGCGGTGCCCTTGGCGTCCTTGACGCCCTTGACCAAACGGCCGCTGGTGTCGATGTAGTGCAGACCCACATCGAACCCGCCGATCGCGTAGGTAAGTCCGACGCCGTAATCGGTGTAGCTGCCACCGTCCGGGCCTTTGACCTTCTGGCGACCGACGTGGGCGTCGAAGGTCAGGTTTTCCACGACCTCGTACTCGAACGCTGCCACCAGATAATGGCTGCCCTTGGATTTTTCGGCGCCGAACAGGTTGGTGAACGAATGGTAGTAGGTCAGCGACACCGGCCCCCAGCCGCCGCCGATATAAGCTTCGGTGGTGTTCGGGTTCGGGGAGCCGGACGCCTTGCCACCCGGGTAGTTGTAGTGCAGCACGCCGACGTCGTAGAAGAAGTCGCCGACCTCGCCGGTGTAGCCACCATAGACGTCGATCTCGGCGCCGGAGCCCGTGCCCAACCAGGAAATGCTCGAACCCCAGATGCCGGCATAGAGCCCGCTGTCGTGCTCGAGATCGAAGCCGCCCTGCACTGCAGGTTTGCGGTCGCTCTGGCTGATCCCGCGGTAACGGTAGTCGGAAACGAAGCCCACGTTGGCGCTGACTTCGGTTTGTGCGACGGCGCTGCTGATGCCGAACGTCGGGACGCTGGCTAGTGCAACAGCCGTGGTGACAAGGGTTTTGCGCATGATGATCTCCAGGGTTAAATGATGGTGCATTGCACTATTAGCAGGGTTCGTGCCAGATAATTAAGACTTAAAGAAATAGCAATAAAACAGATAGATACACTTGTTCTGTGGCCCTTATATGGCGCGTTTTGCGGTGCGATGTGGGCGTGATACCCGGGTTGGCACCGGCGCGGTGCGTGCTTGTGTGCCGAAGCGGTGCGCGGTGCCGTGAGTGGCGCCGTGAGGAACGAGAGGCCAATGAAAAGGGGTGCCGTAGCACCCCTTCGTGTATGGAACAGAACCTGTATTACTTCATCACGAACTCCGGGTAGGCTTCCTGGCCGCACTCGGTCAGATCCACGCCTTCGTACTCCTCTTCCGCGCTGACGCGGATGCCCATCACCGCCTTGATGATGCTCCAGACAATCAGGCTGGCGCCGAAGACCCAGACGAAGATCGTGATCGCGCCGACAATCTGGCCGATGAAGGTGGAGTCACCGTTGGTCACTGGGACCAACAGCAGCCCCAGGATGCCGCAGGTGCCGTGGACCGAGATCGCGCCGACCGGATCGTCGATCTTGAACACGCGGTCGAGCGTGGTGATCGACAGCACCACCAGGACGCCACCGGCTGCGCCGAAGATCGTTGCGAGCAGCGGAGTCGGCGTGGAGGGTTCGGCGGTGATCGTCACCAGACCGGCGAGCACGCCGTTCAGCAGCATGGTCAAGTCGCTCTTGCCGAACATCATCTTCGACATGATCATCGCCGTGACACCGCCACCGGCAGCAGCCAACAGGGTGTTGGTGAACACGATCGCAACATCGTTGGCGCTCGCAGCTTCAGCCGTAGCAAGCACCGAACCGCCGTTGAAGCCGAACCAGCCCATCCACAGGATGAAGGTGCCGAGCGTGGCGAGCGGCAAGTTCGCACCCGGGATTGCGCGCGGTTCGCCGTTCGGGCCGTATTTGCCCTTACGCGCACCGAGCAGGATCACGCCCGCCAGCGCCGCGGCCGCACCGGCCATATGCACAATGCCGGAACCCGCGAAGTCGGAGAAGCCGAGGTCCTCGAGGCTGAACATGCCGAACACGTCCTCGCCACCCCAGGTCCAGGAGCCCTGCATCGGGTAGATGAAGCCGGTCATGACCACTGCGAAGGCCAGGAAGGCCCACAGCTTCATGCGCTCCGCGACCGCACCCGAGACGATGGACATCGCGGTGGCGACAAACACGACCTGGAAGAAGAAGTCGGACGAGGGCGAGTAGGTTTCCTCAGCCTCGTAGAGGAATCCCTCTTCGACTCCGGTCTCCATGATGCCGGACAGGAAGATCCCGCCGCCGTACATGATGGCGTAGCCGCAGATCATGTACATGATGCAGGAGATCGCGAACAAGGACACGTTCTTGGTCAGGATCTCGGCGGTGTTCTTGGCGCGGACCAGACCGGCCTCGAGCATCGAGAAGCCGGCTGCCATCCACATTACCAGGGCGCCGCAGATCAGGAAGTAAAAGGTGTCGAGCGCATACTGCACTTCGGACAGCGTGGCGAGCACGCCGGCGCTGTGTTCCATTGCGGCAGTGGCTGCCGCGGCCGCCTCGGCGGCTGCGTGTTCGTCGGCAAGCACCGGTACTGCCACTCCCAGTGCCAGCGCGCCCAATAGTGTTTTAAGCGTTTTACTCATTTTTTCTGGCTCCCTTACAGTGCGTCGGCGCCGGTTTCACCGGTGCGAATGCGTACGACCTGTTCAAGGTCGAAAACGAAGATCTTCCCGTCACCGATCTTTCCGGTGGAGGCAGCTTTCTCGATGGTTTCGATGACCTGGTCGAGAATGTCGCTGCGCACGGCGGCCTCGATCTTGACCTTGGGGAGGAAGTCCACAACGTACTCGGCGCCGCGATACAACTCGGTGTGACCTTTCTGGCGGCCGAAGCCTTTCACTTCGGTGACGGTAATGCCCTGGACGCCAATACCCGAGAGCGCTTCACGCACTTCGTCGAGCTTGAATGGCTTGATGATTGCGGTGACGAGTTTCATGAGATTCTCCTGACAGCGGGGTTGGGTGAGCTTGCGAACACGGTTTTCATCTGATCTCTCCATGCAGACGGTCGATTTCTGACGAGCACCCTGAAGCGTGAACCGTGCCAGATTGAATAGAACGCGAAAAAACAGTAACTTAAGCTCATTGCGATGGCTGATGCTGCAGTGCAGCGCCTGACGGAAGGGCTTTGCGACGTTCTGATGCACAGCATTGGTGCATCGCGCGTCGAAGTGGCGTTTCTGCCGGCAGCCGGGCAGTCGGTCGCGTGCTAAACTTTGTTCAAAACCACCGACTCGAGGACCTCCGATGACATCCCCCCCGCGCATACTCGACGAGATCGGCGCCAAGCTTTCGGAGCTGGCAGCCAGCAGTCCCGCCAAGGACATTGAGAAGAACGTCAAGGCGGTGCTCGGAAGCGCCTTCAGCCGCCTCGATCTGGTCACCCGTGAGGAGTTCGATGTGCAGCGCGAGATGCTCGCTCACGCGCGTCACAAGCTAATCGAGCTCGAGGAGCGTGTCGCCGCGCTGGAAGCCGAACTGCTCCGCGCCCGCACCGGAGAGTCCGAGGACTGATCCTCATTCCTTGTGTCCTCTAATGGGTCAATGCCATAGGGGTACGCAAAACACATAATGCGCGCTAGACTGCGGGGCTTCGTACAACGGAGTCCCGCATGTCGCTCGCCCTCGTTCGCACCCGTGCGCTCGCTTGCCTCGAAGCCCCGGAGGTGGTCGTCGAGGTGCATCTCGCGAACGGACTGCCGGCGTTCAATCTCGTCGGACTGCCGGATACCGAGGTGCGCGAGGCGCGCGACCGCGTACGCGCCGCGATCCAGACTTCCCGGTTCGAATTCCCGCAACGCCGGATCACGGTCAATCTGGCGCCGGCCGATCTGCCGAAGGAAGGCGGGCGTTTCGACCTTCCGATTGCGCTCGGCATTCTTGCCGCCTCGCAGCAGATTCCCCTCAAATCGCTCGCCGACAAGGAGTTTGTCGGCGAGCTCTCGCTCAATGGCGACCTGCGCGCGATTCGCGGCGCATTGGCGATGGGTCTCGCCTCAACGCGAGCCGGGCGGACCCTGATCCTGCCATGCGCGTCTGCGCCCGAGGCGGCGCTGGCGCGGGGCGCCGTGGTGCTGGGTGCCGGCAGTCTGCTGGCCGTATGCGCGCATCTGAATGGGCATGCGCAGCTCGAGCCAGTCGTGAGCGATGTCTGCCCGGAGTCTCTGCCCTCAGCACCGGACCTGGCAGACGTGAAAGGTCAGCATCTGGCGCGACGCGCGCTCGAAGTCGCCGCCGCCGGGCAGCATTCGCTCCTGATGTTCGGTCCGCCGGGCACCGGAAAGTCCATGCTGGCGCAGCGCCTGCCGGGCTTGTTGCCGCCGCTCGAAGAGGACGCGGCGATCGAGAGCGCGTCGGTGCAGTCGATCGAAGGCAGCTTCGATGCGCGAGCCTGGGGGCGGCGACCGTTTCGCTCCCCCCATCATTCCGCATCCATGCCGGCCATCGTGGGCGGAGGGGCGAATCCGCGGCCGGGCGAAATCAGCCTTGCGCATCATGGGGTGCTGTTTCTCGACGAACTCCCCGAGTTCGACCGCCGGGTGCTCGAAGCCCTGCGCGAGCCGCTCGAAACCGGTGTCGTGTCCGTCTCGCGGGCCCGTCGTCGGGCCGAGTTTCCCGCCCGGTTCCAGTTGGTCGCGGCAATGAACCCTTGCCCCTGCGGTTATCACGGCGACCCGTCCGGGCGTTGCCGTTGCACCCCCGAGCAGGTTCGTCGCTACCGCGGCAAGCTGTCCGGGCCGCTGCTCGATCGGATGGATCTGGTTGTCGAGGTGCCGCTGCTCGAGCCGGCCGCGATGCTGGCCTTGCCCGGAGGCGAGGCCAGTGCCACCGTGCGCGCTCGGGTCGAGGGTGCCCACCAGCGCCAGTCGGCCCGCCAGGGGTGTCCGAACAGCAGGCTCGCCCCGCGAGATATCGACCACCTGTGCCGGCCTGATTCGGCCGGCGGTCGGCTGCTGGAGCAGGCTATAAACCGCATGAAGCTGTCGGCCCGGGCTTACCACCGAGTGCTCAAGGTGGCCCGCACCATCGCTGATCTCGATGGCGCCGAACAGCCGGGGCCGGGCCATATTGCCGAGGCGATCCAGTATCGTCGAGGCTTGGACGAGATCTGACGCCTCGGCCAGTGCTATCCTGACGCATCAATCGTCAGAATGCACCGGCTTGGTGCATTCTGTCTCCGAGCTCTCAGTCATGCCTGTTTCCATGCCTTTGCTGGCCGGGCTGCTCGCGGCGCTTGCCGCGATCGGCCCGTTTGCCATTGACACCTATTTGCCGGCGTTTCCCGCCATGGGCGAAGCCCTCGGTGCGAGCCGCATCGAGGTGCAGCAAACCCTCACAGCCTACATGGCGACCTACGCGATGATGGTGTTGTGGCATGGTGCGCTGGCCGATCGCTTTGGGCGGCGCAGCGTGATCATCATCTCGATGCTGGGTTTTGCTGCAGCGTCGATGCTGTGTGCGTTTGCGACCAGTATCGAGTGGCTGTGGCTGGGTCGAGCCCTGCAGGGCATGTGCGGTGGCGCGGGCATGGTTGTGGGTCGCGCGGTCATCCGCGACGTACTCGACGGCGCACAGGCGCAGCGCCTGATGTCGAGAGTGATGATGATCTTTGCGATTGCGCCGGCCATCGCACCGATGATCGGCGGCGCGCTGCTTCATGTCGCTGGCTGGCGCTCGATCTTCGTGTTTCTTGCGCTGTTCTCGGCGGGCCTTGCCTGGGCGACCTGGCGGATGCTGCCTGAGACACTGCCGGAGCACGCGCGTCAGTCGCTTCACCCGGTATCGCTCGGCCGTGGCTATCTGCAGGTGATGTCCAGCGTCGCATTCGTGCTGCTGGCAGGCACGCTGGCGTTGAATTTCAATGGCTTCTTCATCTACGTCCTCGCGGCCCCCACCTTTCTGATCGAGCATCTCGGATTGGGTAGCAGCGAGTTCCACTGGCTTTTCGTACCGGTGGTGCTCGGTGTCATCGGCGGGTCGATGCTGTCGGGCAAGGCGGCAGGCAAGCTAAGTCCGGGACGCACCATTGCGCTGGGTTTCGGCATCATGGTGATCGCTTCCGCGGCCAATCTCGTCCATGCGGCAACGATGCCGCCGAATCTTGTCGGGTCGATCCTGCCGATAGCGGTCTTCGTGTTGGGCATGTCGCTGGCGATGCCCAGCCTCAGCCTGATGGTGCTGGATCTCTTTCCCGCGCGGCGCGGGCTGGTGTCGAGCTGCCAGAGCTTTGTTCAGGTGGGGCTGAACGCGGTCAGCGCCGGCCTCATCGTGCCGGTGCTATGGGCGACGCCGCTGACTCTCGCCGCCGGCATGGGAGTTTTCCTCGCGCTCGGGCTGGCGAGTTTCGTGTTGTGGGGCTTGCTGGTTCGCGTCCGCGCGCGCTGAGTCAGCACTGCTCCCAAGGCAGGCCGTCGAATCGCCAGCCGTTGACCGAGTTGCGGTGGTGCTTGTCGTCCAGCTCGCCCTCGAAACCGTAGAGAATGTTGAAGACGTTCCGGAAACCCGCTTCGATCAAGGCCTTGCCCGCGACCTCCGAACGATTGCCGCTGCGGCAGATCAGCAATACCGGCCTTTCCCCGCCGTGGCCGGTGAGCTTGCGCACCTCCCCGACGAAGTGCGGATTCACGTCCCATTCGGGGCCGTCATTCCACGAAACATGAATGGCACCCACCGGATGGCCGACGAACAGAAACTCGATCTCGCTGCGCACATCGATGAGCAGCGCATCCGGGTTGCTCTGCAGGAAGTCGTAGGCTTCTTTCAGGGTGAGATGTTTCATTCGGGCATCCAATGCGGCCGCAGCTAAACCTTGAATTATACGCTCAGCCGTCGGCCGCTTCGCCGAGGTAAGCCTCGCGCACCCGGGGGTCTTCACGCAGCGCCGCCGCATTGCCGGCCAGCGCGATGCGGCCGGACTCCATGACCCAGGCGCGGTCTGCGATCTCGAGTGCGAGGTGGGCGTTCTGCTCCACCAGCAGAATGGTCACGCCGCTGCGCGCGACATCGGCGATGACCTCGAAGACCTTCTCGACGACGATCGGCGCAAGCCCCATCGACGGTTCGTCGAGCAGCAACAGGCGCGGCCGGGCGAGCAGGGCGCGCCCGATCGCAAGCATCTGCTGTTCGCCGCCCGACAGCGTGCCGGCCTGCTGGCCGAGGCGCTCGCGAATGCGCGGCAACAGCTCCAGCACCCGTTCGCGGTCTTCGTCGATGCCACTGTCGCGGGTATAGGCTCCCAGGCGCAGGTTCTCGTCCACCGTAAGCTGCGCGAAGACGCCGCGACCCTCCGGCACCAGCGATATCCCCTCGCGAACCCGGCGATGCGCCGGCAGGCGGTTGATGTTGTTGCCGTCGAGAAAGATGTCGCCGCTGTCCGCCGGGTGCACGCCGGCGATCGTGCGCAAGGTGGTGGTCTTGCCGGCGCCGTTGGCACCGATCAGGCAGGCGGTTTCACCACGTGCCAGCGTCATGCTGATGCCGTGCAGTGCCGGGATGCGGCCGTGGCTCGCGTGCAACTCGACCACATCGAGCATCGGGGTTTCAGTCGTCACGTCCGGCCGCCTCCGAGATAGGCTTCGACGACGCGTGGGTCATGTCGCACCTCGTCTGGGCGGCCGAGGGCG
The DNA here is from genome assembly GCF_012910885.1 of Azoarcus taiwanensis. GTDB lineage: Bacteria > Pseudomonadota > Gammaproteobacteria > Burkholderiales > Rhodocyclaceae > Azoarcus_F > Azoarcus_F taiwanensis. The sequence continues at coordinate 23,857 of NZ_WTVM01000030.1, forward strand.
ATGCTGCGACCCGAATCCAGCACCGCGATGCGGTCGCACAGGCGCATTACCAGATGCATGTCGTGCTCGATCAGCAGCACGGTGACGCCGCGCCCCCTTATCCGTTCGATCAGCGCGCGCAGCGCGTCGGTCTCGACCCGGTTCATCCCGGCCGCAGGTTCGTCCAGCGCCAGCAGCCGGGGCGTGGAAACCAGGGTGCGCGCAATCTCGAGCCGGCGCTGGTCGCCATAGGAAAGGTGTCGCGCCTGGGTGTCGGCGCGGTCTGCCAGCCCGACCTCGTCCAGCGCCTGCATGGCCTTTTCTTGCGCTTCGCCGGCCTCCGAGCGCGCACCGCCGGTGCCCACCAGCGTTGCGAGCAGGCCCGAACGCATGCGCGAATGCAGGCCGGCGAGCACGTTGTCGAGCACACTGAGCTCGCCGAAAAGTCGGATGTTCTGGAAGGTGCGGGCGATGCCGCGCGCGACGATCTCGTGCGGTTTGCCCGAAGGCAGCGGTTGTCCGGCGAAGCGACAAAGCCCGGCATCGGCCGTCTGCACGCCGGTCAGAATGTCGAAAAGCGTCGTCTTGCCGGCGCCGTTCGGCCCGATCAGCCCGAAGATCTCGCCTTCGCGCACCGCGAGAGACACCGCATCCAGCGCGACCACGCCGCCGAAGCGGCGGGTCACGCCATCGGCTTCGAGCAGTGGTGTCAGGTCGGCTTCGTTGGCGGTTGGCATCGTAACGAGTGGTGTCGGAAGCTTCGCATCGGCGGGCCGATGCCATAAAGTGGGGCATTGTACCGTCGAGATACCGCCCCTCATGAAAGCGCTCGTTTCCTTCCTGTGCAGCCTGCTGGCGCTGGTCGGCCTGACCGGCTGCGACCCCTTCGTGTTCGACAAGATCAAGCCCGGCATCACCACCGACGTCGAGGTGCGTCAGTTGCTCGGTGAGCCGGGTATGGAGTGGCGCAACGAGGATGGTTCGGTGACCTGGGAGTACTCCGGCCAGCCCTCGGGCACCCAGTGCCACATGATCACCATCGGTGCGGACCGCGTTGTGCGCTCGGTGGAGCAGGTGCTGAACGAAAAGCACTTTGCGCGCATCAAAGCCGGCATGACCCTGGACGAGGTGCGGCGTGTGCTGGGCAAGCATGCCAACACCCAGTTTTTCGCGCTGAGCCAGGAGCGGGTGTACAACTGGAATGTCGATGGTGGCCCCACAATCACCGACCCCGTTTATTTCACGGTGCATTTCGACACCGCTGGCCACGTGACCCGCACCAGCCTGAACGTACAATACCGGCGTTGATTGCGAACCGAGAACCCCATGTCCGACACCCCATTGTCCGATCTGCGCAAGAGCTATGAGCTTGGCGCCATAGAAGACCACGAAGTGGCCAGTGAGCCCTTGTTGCAGTTTCGCGAATGGTTTGCCGAAGCGCTCGAGCGCAAGGTACCCGAGCCCAATGCGATGACGGTCGCCACCGTCGGTGAGAACGGCCGGCCATCGACCCGGCCCGTGCTGATCAAGGATTTCGACGAGCGCGGCATCGTGTGGTTTACCAACTACCACAGCCGCAAGGGCAATGAGCTTGAAGTGCATCCCTTTGCCGCGCTGCAGTTCCACTGGGTCGAGCTCGAGCGCGTGGTGCGCATCGAAGGCAGCGTCGAGAAGGTGTCTGCCGAAGAGTCCGACGCTTATTTTCAGACAAGGCCGCTCGCGCACCGTATCGGCGCCTGGGCCTCGAACCAGAGCGAAGCCATTTCGAACCGTGGCGTGATCGTCGCCAAGGCCGCTGAATACGGCCTCAAGTTCGGTCTCAACCCACCGCGCCCGCCACACTGGGGCGGTTATCGCCTGCTGCCGGATTACTGGGAGTTCTGGCAGGGGCGCGCCTCGCGCCTGCACGACCGCATCGCCTACCGCTGGCAACCGGACGGAACATGGCGGCGGGAGCGCTTGTCTCCATAGGGCCTGTTCTCATTCGCCATGGCGGTCGCGCTCGCATCAAATGGCTCGCAGATCAAGGCGCGCCGACGCAGCAAGACTGGCTGTCTTGCAAGGAGGCGCAACGCCGAGATGCGGGCCATTTGGTGCGAGCCCGTCGGGTGGGCCAGTCTGGCCGCGCCGGCGGCGTTGCGCTCGTTGTCAAGGGGGCGGCCATTGACTGCCTCGCGCGCCTTGCCGGCACAGCCAGACTGACCCACGCGATCCGCCAGCGCGAATGAGAACAGGCCCTAACAGACTGGCAGGAGGTGCCGTGATGTCGTTCAAAACCCTTGGTCTCATCCTGATCGCCGCGCTGCTCACCGGCTGCGCGAGCATGCTCCCGCAGCGCACCTTCGACGCCGAATCCGAACTGCTCGCCAAGCGCGGCGCACCATCCCGGGTGTGGGACAACGAAGACGGCACCCGCACGCTGGAATACGCCACCCAGCCCTACGGCACCGAGTGCTGGATGTACACCGTGGATGCCGACGGCGTCATCGTCGAACAGCTCGACGCGCTCGCCCGCAGCAACCTCGCCCGGGTGAAAGCCGGCATGAGCGTCGACGAGGTGCAACGCCTGCTCGGCCAGCACCGTTCGGTGCAGCGCTTCTCGTTGTCGAACGAGGAGGTCTACGACTGGAATATCAGCAACGAATGGCCGGATCTGGTCGCTACACGTTTCAACGTGCACTTCGTTGAGGGTGAGGTGGTGCGCACCAGTCAGAGCTTCGTCTATCCGCAACGCTGGCCCTTCGGACTGTCGATTGGCGTCGGTTCGCATCCGTACTGGGGGATGGGGTTCGGCTGGCCGCACTACCACCCTTGGCATCACCCGTATTATCCGTATCCGTGGTGACCTGAGGCGCGGTTCGCGGCTCACGCCGCTCCTACCCGGGGCGCAAGCGCCTCCACTCCCTGTGGGAGCCGCGTAAGCGGCGAAGCGGGCGTCGATAACGAACGCGCGTACCTGCATCGCAGGCGCGGTTCGCGGCTCACGCCGCTCCTACCCGGGGTGCAAGCGTCTCCACTTCCTGTGGGAGCCGCGTAAGCGGCGAAGCGGGCGTCGATAACGAACGCGTACCCGCATCGCCGGCGCGGTTCGCGGCTCACGCCGCTCCTACCCGGGGTGCAAGCGTCTCCACTTCCTGTGGGAGCCGCGTAAGCGGCGAAGCGGGCGTCGATCCAGCGAACGAGTTGGTCAATTTGCACCCGGTGCCTGATTTCCGCGCCCACTTGGGTTCAGGATTTTGCATAGCAGCACATCGGCCGCTAAAATACATAGTTGTGCCGAGGAGCGCTGCGACCCTTAACTGGGGCCAGGCTCGGCCAATCGAACAACGGCGCTCGCAAACCCATGCCGGTTTGCCGCGCCGTTTGCTTTTGTGGCGCCAGACTGCGACGTTTCCAAGGATTCACCCATGCAGCCCGACCGCACATCCGAACTCCAGGCCCTGATGTCCGAGCGCATCCTCGTGCTCGACGGCGCCATGGGCACGATGATCCAGCAACACAAGCTCGGCGAGCGCGACTACCGCGGCGAGCGCTTCCTGGCACACCCCAAGGATCTCAAGGGCAACAACGACCTGCTGGTGCTGACCAAGCCCGAGGTCATCGCCGAGATCCACCGCGCGTATCTCGACGCCGGCGCCGACATCATCGAGACCAACACCTTCAACGGCACCCGTGTGTCGCAGGCCGAGTATGGGCTGGAGTCGGTCGCGTTTGAAATCAACGTCGCCGGCGCCCGCATGGTGCGCGAGTTGTGCGACGAGTTCACCGCCAAAGACCCGAGCAAGCCGCGCTTCTGTGCCGGCGTGGTCGGCCCCACCTCGCGCACGCTGTCGATCTCGCCGGACGTCAATGACCCCGGCTTCCGCAACATCAGTTTCGAAGCGCTGTGCGACGATTACTACGACGCCGCCCGCGGCCTGGTCGAAGGCGGCGCCGACCTGCTGCTGATCGAGACGGTGTTCGACACCCTCAACGCCAAGGTGGCGGTGTTCGCCATCGAGAAGCTTTTCGCCGATCTGGGCCGTCGCCTGCCGGTGATGATCTCCGGCACCATCACCGACGCCTCCGGCCGCACCCTCTCCGGCCAGACCGCCGAAGCCTTCTGGAACTCGCTCGCCCACGCACGGCCGATCTCCTTCGGCCTCAACTGCGCGCTCGGTGCCAAGGAGCTGCGCCAGTACGTCGAAGAGCTCTCGCATGTGTGCGACACCCATGTGTCCGCCCACCCCAACGCGGGTCTGCCCAATCCGCTGTCGCCCACCGGCTACGACGAAACCCCGGAGCAGCTTGCGGGCGACATCGTCGAATGGGCGCAGTCCGGCATGCTCAACATCGTCGGCGGCTGCTGTGGCACCACGCCGGCACACATCGCCGCCATCGCCAAAGCCGTGGCCGACGTCGCCCCGCGCAAGGTGCCGACGCTGGAACGCAAGATGCGCCTGTCCGGCCTCGAACCCTTCAACGTCGGCGCCGACAGCCTGTTCGTGAACGTCGGCGAGCGCACCAACGTGACCGGCTCGCGCGCCTTCGCGCGGATGATTCTCGAAGGCCGCTTCGACGACGCACTGGCGGTCGCCCGCCAGCAGGTCGAGAACGGCGCACAGATCATCGACATCAACATGGACGAGGCGATGCTCGACTCTATGGCGGCGATGGAGCGCTTTCTCAAGCTCATCGCCTCCGAGCCGGACATCTCGCGCGTGCCCATCATGCTGGATTCCTCCAAGTGGAGCGTCATCGAGGCCGGCCTCAAGTGCATCCAGGGCAAGGGCGTGGTCAACTCCATCTCGATGAAGGAGGGCGAGGCCGAATTCCTGCGCCAGGCACGGCTGTGCCGGCAGTATGGCGCGGCGGTCATCGTCATGGCCTTCGACGAGACAGGCCAGGCGGACACCTACGCGCGCAAGGTCGAGATCTGCGAACGTGCCTACACGCTGCTCACCGCGCCGGTGGAGCAGGGCGGGGCCGGCTTCCCGCCGGAAGACATCATCTTCGACCCCAACATCTTCGCAATCGCCACCGGCATTGAAGAGCACGACAACTACGCGGTCGACTTCATCGAGGCGGTGGCGTGGATCAAGCACAACCTGCCCTACGCCAAGACCAGCGGCGGGGTTTCCAACGTGAGCTTCAGCTTCCGGGGCAATGACCCGGTGCGCGAGGCCATCCACACCGTGTTCCTGTATCACGCGGTCAAGGCCGGGCTCACCATGGGCATCGTCAACGCCGGCCAGCTCGGCGTGTATGACGACCTCGAGGCCGATCTGCGCGACAAGGTCGAGGACGTGGTGCTCAACCGCAAGCCGGCCTCCGGCCAGAGTCCGGGCGACGCTCTCATCGAGATCGCCACCACCGTCAAGGGCAAGGCCAAGGACACCGGGCCCGATCTCACCTGGCGCGAAATGCCGGTGGCGCAGCGCCTCAGCCACGCGCTGGTCAAGGGCATCACCGAGTTCGTTGTCGAAGACACCGAAGAAGTGCGCGCCAAGCTCGAGGCCGAAGGCAAGCCGCCGCTGGCGGTGATCGAAGGGCCGTTGATGGACGGCATGAACGTGGTTGGCGACCTCTTCGGCGCCGGCAAGATGTTCCTGCCCCAGGTGGTCAAGTCCGCGCGCGTGATGAAGCAGGCGGTGGCCCACCTCATCCCCTATATCGAGGCCGAAAAGCTGCGCACCGGTTCGACCAGCAAGGGCCGCATCGTCATCGCCACGGTCAAGGGCGACGTGCACGACATCGGCAAGAACATCGTCGGCGTGGTGCTCGGCTGCAACGGCTACGAGGTCATCGACCTCGGCGTGATGGTGCCGTGCGAGAAGATCCTCACCGCCGCGCGCGAACACGGCGCCCAGGCCATCGGCCTGTCCGGCCTCATCACCCCGTCGCTCGAAGAGATGAGCCATGTCGCCGCCGAGATGAAGCGCCAGGGCTTCGACCTGCCGCTGCTCATCGGCGGTGCCACCACAAGCCGCGCCCACACCGCCATCAAGATCGCGCCGCATTACGACCAGCCGGTGGTCTACGTGCCGGACGCCTCGCGCGCGGTCGGCGTGGTCACCGCTCTGCTGTCCGAAGGCGGCGCGGCCGACTTCAAGACCCAGCTCGCCGCCGACTACGACAAGATCCGCGCCCAGCACTCCAACAAGAAGGGCGTGCAGCTCGTCAGCCTCGAAGCCGCCCGCGCCAACGCCTTCAACCCGCTCGCCGACCCTGCCTACCAACCGGAAGAGCCCAACACCACCGGTGTCATGGCCATGGATGTCGATCTCGCCGAGCTGCGCGACTTCATCGACTGGGGCCCCTTCTTCCAGACCTGGGATCTGGCCGGCCGCTTCCCCGACATTCTCGACGACGAGGTCGTCGGCGAGACCGCGCGCAACGTCTACAACGACGCGCAGGCCATGCTCGAAGTGCTCATCGCCCAGGAATGGGTGCAGGCCAAGGCGGTGTTCGGTCTCTTCCCGGCCAACAGCGTGGGCGACGACATCGAGCTTTACGACGACGAATCCCGCGCCACCCCGATCATGACCTGGTACGGCCTGCGCCAGCAGCACGAACGCCCCAGCGGCAAGCTGCACTGGTGTCTGGCCGACTTCGTCGCGCCCAAGGCCAGCGGCGTGCGCGACTGGTGCGGCGCCTTCGCGGTGACCGCCGGCATCGGCATCGAGCACAAGCTCGCAGAATTCGAAGCCGCCCACGACGACTACCACGCCATCATGCTCAAGAGCCTCTGCGACCGCCTCGCCGAAGCCACCGCCGAATGGCTGCACGAGCGCGTACGCAAGCAATACTGGGGCTACGCCGCCGCCGAGTCACTGGACAACGCGGCCCTCATCAAGGAGCAATACCAGGGCATCCGCCCGGCGCCCGGCTACCCCGCCTGCCCGGACCACACCGTCAAGGCCGCTCTGTTCGAGTTGCTCGACGCCCCCACCAACGCCGGCATGGGCATCACCGAATCCATGGCCATGACCCCCGCCGCCAGTGTCGCCGGCTTTTACTTCGCCCATCCGCAAAGCCACTACTTCGCCATCAGCAAGATCGGAGAGGATCAACTCGAGGACTGGGCCGGGCGTACCGGCATGAGCGTGGATGCGGCGCGGAGGTGGTTGGCGCCGTTACTCTGAAATCCCGCTGTCCCACTGTCAGGACGATGGATAACCCGCTTCGCGTTGGTGGCGAAGCGCAAGTATCAAAACGGTATCGTGGGCTTCCTCAAAGGCATAGAGGGCCACATAGCCGGTGGCGCCGCGCGAAATGACCAGTTCGCGCAAGCCGTGCTCCGCCGGTCGGCCAACAAGCGGGTGGCGCGCGAGGATCTCTATTGCCTCGAGGATCAGGTCGACCGTCGCCACCGCAGCAGGTGGGTCGGTGTCGAGCAGGAAGTCGGTCACCCGCTCAAGGTCGGCCAGCGCCTGCTGGCCGTAGATCAGTCGCGCCAAGCCGTGACCTCTGGCCTGGAAACCGTCTCGCCGCGCGCACGCGCGCGGATGTAGGCATGCACTGCGTCCGCCTCATGACCTTCGCCGGACGCCAGTGTTTCTGCCTGCGTTGCAAGCGCATCGCGGACAAAGCTCGCACGTTTCTCAGCTGCCAGGGCAGCCGCCCGGATTGCATCCACCATGAACGCATGTGGGCTGATTCCCTGATGCCTGGCTGCGGCCACCGCCAGTTGCTTGACGTCGTCCGGCAGTTTGAGCGAAGTCGTGTTCATGTGGGTACTCCAATGGGTGGTGTCACCAAGGTATCACTCCCCTCTTGCGCACGCAATCGACCGGGGTCAACTCCATCCTCCATTTGCGAGGGATCGAGTGGGGTCAGGCCTGGGCTTGAAGCATCCGCAACCCTTGCAGGCCTGACCCCTCGTGCTCGCTCAAGCTTCGCCCCGGCCGTCACCGCGGCGGTGTGCGCAGCGCGCTGAGGTCGACCGCGATCCCCTGATCACAGTCGTCCCACGCCGCGTGCTCGTTGCGTCCGTTACGCATCGCAACCAGCAGATCATGCCGCGAAGCAAAATCCAGGCAGCGCATGACGTCCTGCCGGTCGGTGCAACGGACGATCACGGCCGGTCCGGTGCTGTCGGCCCCGTTTCCTCCTGCCTTGCCCGAGGCCTGTGCGTCCTCGCGCGGAAATTGGAATTCGCCCCTGACCTCCATGGCAAGGGACGCGATGCTCACCGGCGTCGGGGTGTTGTCGGCAAGTCGACGGATTTCGAGATTCAACATGGTCGTTCCTCCTATTGGGTGTAACTGAGGCGCGTCTGATGGGTCAGACGGCCCGCCGGCGCCTTCACCTATTTGTGAATGATTTCTGACTTCAGCGAATAGGCGATGCCGAGCACTTCGTCGCAGACCGGGCGCGGATAGTCCATTTCGGTCATGGCTTGCAAGATGTCGTCGACCACGGCCACGTATTCGGCCGCACTGACGTTCATCCCGGTGTGCGTTTCGAGCATCGACCGGCCGGTGTATTCCACAGGTCCGCCGCTGCCGGCCGCGAGGAACTCCTTCACCTTCGCGCGGGCGTGGTCCAGTGTCTTGTCGTCGAGGGCTTGGTATCGTGGGCCGGCGGCTTCGTTCTGGAGGTGGAGCTCGACGATGCGATCGCACAGCCTGTCGATCCCTGTGCGGCCGCCGAGTCGGTCAAAAAGGGTTTCATTCATGTCCAATACTCCTAGAATCAAATGAGTTTCCGCATAGGTGCGCCTTGCACCTACCCACAAGGCGTGACAATCCTTGTCACAACAGCAACAAGAGGAACGAGCGATGACGCAAGCGGACCTGTCACCGATTCGTACCGCACTCGATGCTGGAGAGTTCGCCCGGGCTCAGAAACTGCTCGCCGACCTGTCCGTGCCACCCTCGGCCGCACTGCTGGAGCTGCGGGCTCGGGCGGCCTATGGGGCCGGAGACCTGGAAGGCACGCTGACCGCGTACGGGGATCTCTACCGCCTGCACCTGGAAGACGCCCGCCCCCATGACGCGGCCTTCGCGGCGGTCATGGTGGGCATGTATCTGATGATGGACACCGGCCTGATGGCCACCGTACGCGCCTGGCTGTCGCGGGCGGAACGTCTGGTGAAAGACGCGCCCGACAGCCCGGTCTGGGCTTGGCTGGCTGCAGTGCGAACCTACGAACGCCTGATGTGTGGCGACATGCCTGGGACCGGGCAATGGGCCCAACGAGCCATTGACGGTGGACGAATCCACGGGCTCACCCCACCCTCGATCATCGGACAGGTGGCCCTGGCCAGGGTCCGCATTCACGACGGCTATCTCGATGAAGGGCTCAGCGCGCTGGATGACGTTGCGGTGGAGTTGAGCGCCGGCAAGCTCGACCCCCTCACGTCGGGGCAAATGTGGTGCGAGCTCATCTGCGCGATGCAGTGGATCGGCCAGCACGACCGAGCCGAGCAATGGACCGAAGCCATGGAGCGATGGCGCCAGGGGGCGGCGTTCGGCGGCCTGCACGGTCGCTGCCGGGTGCACCGGGCAGAGATCATGCGCCTGCGGGGGCCATGTGACGCAGCCGAGCAGGAGGCCTTGCAGGCATGCGAAGAGCTGCGCCCGTGGATGCGGCGCGAGTTCGGTTGGCCGCTAACCGAACTCGGCAACGCGCGGCTGCGCAAGGGAGATTTCGCGGGCGCTGAAGAGGCGTTTCTTGCCGCGCACCAGAATGCCTGGCTCCCTCAACCGGGGCTTGCCTTGCTGCGCCAGGCCCAGGGACGCGTCGACGAAGCCTATTCAATGATCCGGAGCGCGCTCGACCACCCGGTCGATATCCCGTCAAAGGAGCGCCCGCCCTCGGGGGGGCTGCAGCGGGCCCCTTTGCGCGAGGCCCAGGTGGCCATCGCGCTGGCGGCGGGAGACGCCGACACGGCGCGCACTGCCGCGGCCGACCTTGCTGAAATCTGTCAAGGGCAAGCGAATTTTCCCCAGTGTGGTAATTCAAATTTCCCCACCCGGTTGGGTTTGCTCGTCAAATGAGCGGACGAGTCCGGATTTGAGCTTCTCCTTGAGGCGATAGGAGTTGCCGCGG
>NZ_WTVM01000310.1 GCF_012910885.1 Azoarcus taiwanensis
GCATTATCTAAAGATGCTTATATCCGCTCATTCCAACAAAGCTGGAATGAATACGCAAAACGTCAAGGTAAGTCGCTAGCTGACTTCGCATCTCTATGCTTCCATGTTCCATTTACAAAAATGGGTAAAAAGGCATTAGAGTCAATCATTGATAACGCTGATGAAACAACTCAAGAGCGTTTACGTTCAGGATATGAAGATGCTGTAGATTATAACCGTTATGTCGGTAACATTTATACTGGATCACTATATTTAAGCCTAATTTCATTACTTGAAAATCGTGATTTACAAGCTGGTGAAACAATCGGTTTATTCAGTTATGGCTCAGGTTCAGTTGGTGAATTCTATAGTGCGACATTAGTTGAAGGCTACAAAGATCATTTAGATCAGGCTGCTCACAAAGCATTATTAAATAACCGTACTGAAG
>NZ_WTVM01000311.1 GCF_012910885.1 Azoarcus taiwanensis
ACCAACACGCGATGCCGCCCAAACGGCGAGCAAGCGTGGCACGCGGGCCGCTCGACTGCGCGTGATAATGGAGGACATCGAGACCAACCTGTGCAACCCGGCACTGGACGTCGGCTGGGTGACTGCCCGCCACCGGATCGCCGAGCGCTATTTGCGAGCGCTGTTCGCCGACCACGAAACCACGTTCACCGACCACGTCACCGGCAGACGCCTACAGCTTGCCCACCGGCGCCTGTGCGATGTGCGTGAGGCGGACCGCGCGGTCAGCACGATCGCGTATTCGTGCGGTTTTGGAGATCTCTCGTGGTTCAACCGCGCCTTTCGTCGTCGTTTTGGCATGTCACCCGGTGCAGTGCGCAAGAAGTCCTTGCTACCCACGGCACACGTGTCGCAAGAGCTTCACCCGCCGGACTGAGTGCCGCTCAAG
>NZ_WTVM01000312.1 GCF_012910885.1 Azoarcus taiwanensis
TTGCTATGGTGTTCATTGCTTGATTCCTGTTTCTGAATCAGACAAACGCGGCAACTTTGATCTTTCACTACTGCCAAATGCTGCCAACTTAACTTGAGCCCATCAAACAGATGCAACTGATGGCAAGTGGTTTGAAACGCGCCCGTTGCCAGCTTTTGAATAGTTGCGATTGCCTGATAATTTCCCATTAGCCCCACGACAGGGCCAATCACCCCAGCATCACTGCACTTGGTCTGCATGGCATTTTCTGCAAATGGAAATAGGCAGTGGTAGCACGGAGGGTTTACTGAACTCGCGGCCGACGAGGTATCTTGCTGGGATTGGATTGAGTGGTATGAGCTAAAATCAAACGCAATGAATTGCCCTTTCCAGCCAATTGCCGAGGCCGACACTAATGGGGTACGTTGATTCAGGCA
>NZ_WTVM01000313.1 GCF_012910885.1 Azoarcus taiwanensis
GTATTACCGCCAGGACGAGAACGCACCGAACGCCATCGTCAGCTATTACGCCAAGGGCTCGTTGGTGGCGCTCGCGCTCGACCTGCAGTTGCGCGAGGCGAGCAAGGGCCGTCGCAGCCTGGACGATGTGATGCGCGCCCTGTGGCAGCGACACGGGCAGACCGGTGTTGGGGTCGAGGAAGAGGGCATCTTTGAGCTGGTGGCCGAGATCGCGGCAGAGGCAGGCAGCGGTGATGGCAAGAAGCTCGCGCAGTGGTTACGGCGAGCGGTCGAAGGCACCGACGATTTGCCCCTGGCGCGCTGGCTCAAGGCGTTTGCGGTGGACTACCGGGCCGAGCCCGAATCGGACGCGCCGTCGCTGGGGGTGAAGCTGGCCTCCGGTAGCGAAGTCAAGCTGGCCAGCGTGTTCGACGGG
>NZ_WTVM01000314.1 GCF_012910885.1 Azoarcus taiwanensis
GGCCGGGCGCATGCTGTGGGGGGCGGTGTGTGCCGGCGTGGGGCTGTGGCTGGCCGACACCTTTGGCCTGCCCGGGGGCGCCTTTGCGGGGGCGGGTTTTGCGCTCGGCTTCGTGTTCCCCGCGGTGTGGCTGCGCGATCGCATCGAGGCACGCCGCCGCCTGACCTTCAAGGCGCTGCCCTTCATGCTTGATCTGATCACGCTGTGTGTGGAGTCCGGACTCAATCTGAACAGCGCCATCGCCCAGGCGGTGGCCAAGGGCCCGGCCGGCCCGCTGCGCGACGAGTTCGCCCGGTTGCTGCGCGACGTGCGCGCCGGGCGCGCCCGTGCCGAGGCGCTGCGCGAGATGGCCGCGCGTCTGGACATGGCGCCGGTCTCGAACTTAGTGGCCACCCCCATCCAGGC
>NZ_WTVM01000315.1 GCF_012910885.1 Azoarcus taiwanensis
AAGTAATGGATGCATAATGGTTTCATTAATATTGATAATGAAAAAATGAGTAAATCACTAGGCAACTTTATTTTAGTTCACGATATTATTAAAGAAGTTGATCCAGATGTACTAAGATTCTTTATGATTAGCGTACATTATAGAAGTCCAATTAACTATAATCTAGAATTGGTTGAATCAGCACGTAGTGGACTAGAGCGTATTCGCAATAGTTATCGATTAATTGAAGAGCGCGCACAAATTGCTACTAATATTGAAAATCAACAGACATATATTGATCAAATTGATGCGATTTTAAATCGTTTTGAAACAGTTATGAATGATGATTTTAATACAGCTAATGCAATTACAGCTTGGTATGATTTAACAAAACTTGCGAATAAATATGTACTAGAGAATACAAC
>NZ_WTVM01000316.1 GCF_012910885.1 Azoarcus taiwanensis
CCAGTGAGCAGCGCCCGTTCGATCCCGGCGTGCTCCTTGGCCTTGAGTAGCCCGCTGTACGCGCCAGCCTGCCGGGCGATTCCGGCATCGCTGCTGAGGATGGCAATGCGATCCACAAGGGCGAGAAGCCCGGCGATCGTTCCCGAGTAGTAGGCCACCGCATCCGGCTGGGACAACGACAGCGCACTGATCGCCTGCCGGCGGTTGCCCAGTTCGTCGAGCTGTCGGAGACTGCTGTTCAGGCTGTCGGCGAGCCCCCGGTCGATCCGCGACGCATCGAAATCGCCGACAAAGCCTCTCAGTGCATTGAGCCGTCGCTCGGTCGCCTGACGCTGGACAGGCAACTCACCGGCGAAACTGGATCCCCCGCTGCCGATGAACCCGGCGGTCATGCCG
>NZ_WTVM01000317.1 GCF_012910885.1 Azoarcus taiwanensis
GCCGCGATCAGATCCTCGGGTCCGGTGACGGAGATCGCCGCCGCCGTGGCGGAGGCGTGAGATGTCCGAGCACCAAGAGATCATCATCATCAAGCGCCACGGCGACCACGAGGACGGTCACCACGGCGGCGCCTGGAAGATCGCGCTCGCCGACTTCATGACGGCGATGATGGCGCTGTTCCTCGTGATGTGGCTGATCAACTCGACCAGCAAGGAGCAGAAGCAGACCATCGCCGAGTACTTCAACCCGGTGAAGCTCGCCGAGGTCACGCACGACCGGAAGGGGGTCAACGACCCGCAGGACGTGCCGAACGATCCGGCCCCCGCCGGCAAAGGCAAGGGTGGCGAGGGCAAGGGCGGCGAGGGCGAGGCCGCGGGCGCGCCGGGCAGCCG
>NZ_WTVM01000318.1 GCF_012910885.1 Azoarcus taiwanensis
CTCAAGATCACCTCACTGGAAGGCGTGCCGACCGACGCTCTCGAGGAGTTCCAGCCTGAGCCCGATGCGGGCGCCGTCAGCGCCGCACCCAGCGCCGAAGCAGGCGCACCGGAGACTGCTCAGCCGGCAACGGAAGCATCGGCCCTGGAAGCCGAATCGGCGCCGCCAGCGTTTCTGCCGGAGGCCGAACCTTTCGACTTCGGCGACCTCGACCTCGAACTCGAATCCGAACCCGCGAGCTCGGACACTTCGACCGAAGAGGAAGTGGAGCCCGCGAGGGACGACAGCTTCGCCACCTTTGCCGACGACCTTTCCGACCAGGCCATCCCCGACGTTGAGGCGGAACCTGTTGTCGAGCCCCCATTATCCGAGACCGCACAGGTCACTGCCG
>NZ_WTVM01000319.1 GCF_012910885.1 Azoarcus taiwanensis
CCAAAGAGCGAATAAATTGCTCTATTAATTGTGATTTTTTAAAATAAGCTGCTTTATTAGTTATTAATCTTGCATTGATATCACTAATATGTTGCTTTTCAACCAGTCCGTTCGCTTTTAGCGTAGTACCTGTTTGAACGATGTCGACAATTCCGTCTACCATATCTACGACACAAGCTAATTCAACAGAACCATTCAATTTAATCAATTCGACATCAATACCTTTTGATTTAAAATATGTTTCAGCAGTATGTACATAACTCGTTGCGATTTTACGATAATTGGTCGTTTCAGGTTTCGCTGCAACCGCAAAATGACATGCTCCAAAAGGCATATTCAACAAATTATTAACATTATATTGGCGCTCATCTAATATGTCGCTACCAACAAT
>NZ_WTVM01000031.1 GCF_012910885.1 Azoarcus taiwanensis
GTTCGTGGGCTCCTCATAAACACCGGCGTTGGCAACGCCGGTGTTGATGAGGAGCGCACGAACATGCCGATCCTTCAGATGGTCGCGGCAGACATGCACCGGTGCGGCGCAGAAGCGGTTCCGTGTGAAAACGCCGGCGACTCGGCTACCCTCGTCCAGTTCGATCAGGGTCAGATCGCGACGATTCGCCTTACGAATGCCTGCTTCCGCCACGCCAAGCTGAACACCGGGCACCGGCATGAGTTCGCTCGCGGCGGGGGTCGAGTAGTTCACAGGCATGGTCAGACTCCGTATCGAATGAGTAGTCGGTATGAAACGGCATTTTATCCCGCAACACCGCAGGCAGTCAGGGATATCCGACGAGCTCGCTTGTGGCGCCGGCAGATCGGGCACCCAAAAGAAAACGACCCCGCAGGGCCGCTTCCGGGACGTGGGCCGAGCTCAGCTCAGTTGAGCTTGCCGTGGCAATGCTTGTATTTCTTGCCCGACCCGCAAGGGCAGGGTTCGTTTCGGCCAACCTTGGGGGTCGCATTGGTCTGCGGTTGATTGCCTGTGCCCTGACCACCGCTGCCGAGCGCCTCATCGTAGCTCGAGTGGTGATAGGCGACGTTCTCCGGCTCCTGCGGCTTCTCGGCGCTCTCGAGCTGGGATTCGGTGCGGATCTGCACGGTCATCAGCAGCTTGGTCACATCCTTGCGCACGGTCTCCAGCAAGGTCTCGAAGAGTTCGAACGCCTCGCGCTTGTACTCCTGCTTCGGGTTCTTCTGCGCATAGCCGCGCAAATGAATGCCCTGACGCAGGTGATCCAGTGCAGCAAGATGCTCGCGCCAGTGGTTGTCGAGGCTTTGCAGCATCACATTGCGCTCGAACTGATGCCAGGCAGTTCGGTCGACCTTCGCGGCCTTGGTCGCGTAAGCCTCTTCGGCCGCATCGACGATACGCGCCAGAATCGCGTCGTCGTCCAGGTTTGGTTCGGCGGTGATCCACTCGCCGACCGGGAGTTTGAGCTGATACTCGCCTGCCAGCGCCTGCTCAAGTTGCGGGATCTCCCATTGCTCCTCGACACTTTCCTCGGGCACGTAGATGCGGAAGGTGTCGTAGAGCACGCCTTGACGCATCGCCTTGATGGTCTCGGAAATGTCGTCGGACGCGAGCAGTTCGTTGCGCTGCTGGTACACCACCTTGCGCTGATCGTTGGCGACGTCGTCAAACTCTAGCAACTGCTTGCGGATATCGAAGTTGCGCTGCTCGACCTTGCGCTGCGCCGACTCAAGCGAACGGGTCACCATGCGGTGCTCGATCGCCTCACCCTCGGGCATATTGAGGCGAACCATGATGGCGTTGAGCCTGTCGCCGGCGAAGATCTTCATCAACGGATCTTCAAGCGACAGATAGAAGCGGCTCGAACCTGGGTCACCCTGACGCCCGGCACGACCGCGCAACTGGTTGTCGATGCGGCGGGACTCATGACGCTCGGTACCGATGATATGCAGACCGCCGGCGGCGAGAACCTGCTCATGCACCTTCGCCCAGTCAGCACGCATCTTCTCGATGCGCTTGGCCCTCTCCTCGGCCGGAACGCTCTCGTCCGCCTGCAGCGCATCGATCTCGCGCTCGATACTGCCACCGAGCACGATGTCGGTACCGCGGCCGGCCATGTTGGTGGCGATGGTGACGACACCCGGGCGACCGGCTTGAGCGACGATCTGCGCCTCGCTGTCATGCTGCTTGGCGTTGAGCAGTTGGTGGTCGATCTTGGCCTTCTTCAGCACCCCGGAGAGGAATTCGTTCACCTCGATCGAGGTCGTGCCCACCAGAACCGGCTGGCCACGCTCGACGCAGCCACGAATGTCCTCGATGACCGCGTCCCACTTCTCCTTGGCGGTGCGATAGACCTTGTCGTTCTCGTCCTTGCGGATCATCTCGCGGTTGGTCGGGACGATGACCGTCTCGAGGCCGTAGATGGAATGGAATTCGAAGGCCTCCGTGTCGGCGGTACCCGTCATGCCCGCCAGCTTGTCGTACATCCGGAAGTAGTTCTGGAAGGTAATCGACGCGAGTGTCTGGTTTTCGGCCTGAATACGGACGCCTTCCTTCGCCTCGACAGCCTGGTGCAAGCCGTCGGACCAGCGACGACCGGCCATCAGGCGGCCGGTGAACTCGTCCACGATGACGACCTCGCCGTTTTGCACCACGTAATGCTGGTCCTTGTGGTACAGGGCGTGGGCACGCAACGCGGCGTAGAGGTGGTGCACCAGAAGGATGTTGCCTGGGTCGTAGAGGCTGGCGCCCTCCGCCAGCAAGCCCATGCGGGTGAGAATCTGCTCGGCGCTCTCATGGCCCTGCTCGGTGAGCAGGACCTGGCGCGCCTTGAGGTCGACGGTGTAGTCGCCCGGCACGGTCACATCATTGCCTTCGCCTTCCTGCTTCTTGAGCGTGGGGGCGACCTGGTTGAGCTTGAGGTACAGCTCAGTGTGATCCTCGGCCTGCCCGGAGATGATCAGCGGCGTACGGGCCTCGTCGATGAGGATCGAGTCAACCTCGTCCACGATCGCGAAGTTAAGCGCGCGCTGGACCCGGTCGGCCAGCGAATACACCATGTTGTCGCGCAGGTAGTCGAAGCCGAACTCGTTGTTGGTGCCGTAGGTGATGTCCGATGCGTAGGCGGCCTGCTTCTCGGCGTGCGACATGCGTGAAAGGTTGCAGCCGGTTGTCATTCCGAGAAAACCGAAGATCCGCCCCATCCACTCCGCGTCGCGGCTGGCAAGGTAGTCGTTGACCGTAATCACATGAACGCCCTTGCCGGCCAAGGCGTTGAGATAAGCCGGGAGCGTCGCGACCAGGGTCTTGCCCTCGCCGGTGCGCATCTCCGATATCTTGCCGTCGTGCAACACCATGCCGCCGATCAGCTGAACATCGAAGTGGCGCATGTTGTGCACCCGCTTGCCGGCCTCTCGCACGACCGCGAAGGCTTCGGGCAGCAACTTGTCCAGGCTCTCGCCGTTGGCAAAGCGCTCTTTGAACTCGGCCGTCTTGGCCCGCAATTCCTCGTCGGAAAGCGCAGCCACGGTCGGCTCCAGGCCGTTGATGATGCGAACCTTCTGGGAGTATTGGCGGATCAGGCGGTCGTTGCGACTACCGAAGATTTTCTTGAGCAGGCCGGAGATCATGGATGTGTTTGGCTTCGATTCGGCAAATGCGCAATTTTAGCACGCCGAACCGACGCCCCCATTATCCACATGCGCGAACCCGGTCGCGGCGGGGCAGGCAAGGTATCATCGCTGGTCAGAAATCCGCGCCGGACGGACCGCTCCATGACACACCCCCTGCACGACTATCTCGGAAGTGGCGACGCACTGGGTCGCCTGCGGGAACATAGCAGGCGATTGCGTGGGCTGCAGGTGCTGCTCGAGCGACTGCTGCCGGCAAAGCTCGCACAGGCCTGTCCGGTGGCGAATCTCAAGGACGGAACGCTGGTCCTGCTGGCCCGCAACGGGAGCATCGCGGCACGCATGCGTCAGTTGCTCCCCACCCTTCAGAGGCAACTGGGCGAACAGGGAACGCTGGTATCGCGCATCGAGGTCCGGGTGCGGCCAACGGTGGAAGCGCCACCACCGCCGCCCCGCGCGCCCCGCAGCATTGGCCGTGCGGGCCGCGAAAGCCTGGTGGAGCTGGAGCACAGCCTGCCCGAGGATTCGGAGCTTCGCCGGGCATTGAGCCGACTCGTTGCCCGTGCCCGTGACGCCGACGATGTCGGAGACGAATAGTGGTCTGGCGCCCGACAGGCTGCTAGAGCACTCTCTCGATCGCGAAGAGCAGGAACAGAATCAGCAGGATGGCCACGCCAGCCTGGAGCAGAATCCAGGCCCAGCGCCGGTATTTCGGGTCACCGGTCAGCATCCAGGCGACCAGCGAACCGCCGATTCCCAGAAGTGCAAGCAGAGCGAAGATGCGGACGAAAATCATCGTCTTGTCAGGCCGCCGCGGCGAGTTGGCGTTGCACGGACGCGGGGGCGCAGGCCGCCTCCGCGAAACTGACGAGTTCCCAGGCGCTTTTGTCCTCGAGCAATGCGCGCAACACCATGTTGTTCATCGCATGACCGGCCTTGTGGGCCGTGTAGGCGCCGAGAATCGGCCGGCCACAAAGATAGAGGTCGCCGATGGCGTCGAGAACCTTGTGTTTTACGAACTCGTCGCCATAGCGAAGTCCGTCGGCGTTGAGAACCCGGTACTCGTCCATCACGATCGCGTTGCCAAGGCTTCCGCCTAGCGCCAGCCCGTTGGCCTGCATGAACTCGACGTCCTGCATGAAGCCGAAGGTGCGCGCCCGTGAGATGTCGCGCTCGTAGGATTCGCTCGCGAAGTCGACGGTAACCGTATTCGCGGTGCCATCGATCGCCGGGTGGTTGAACACGATGGAAAAGGTAAGGCGAAAGCCGTCATATGGCTCGAGTCGCACCCACTTGTCGTCTTCCCGCACCTCAACCGGCTTGAGGACGCGGATGAAACGCTTGGGCAGCGCCTGGTCTTCGAGCCCCGCGGATCGCAGCAGGAAGACGAACGGCCCGGAGCTGCCGTCGAGGATAGGAATCTCGGGCGCGTCGACGTCGACGTGCAGATTGTCGATACCCAGTCCCGCGAGCGCCGACATCAGATGCTCCACGGTCCCAACCTTGGCGCCGGAGGCTGCCTGCAGCCCGGAACACATTCTGGTGTCGCAAACCGAGTAGGGATCCGCAGGCAAAGACACCACCGGATCGAGATCGACACGGTGAAACACGACGCCGGTATCGGGCTCCGCCGGGCGCAGCGTCATGCGAACCCGGCGCCCGCCGTGCAGCCCCACGCCGGTCGCGCTCACGGCTGCCTTGATGGTGCGCTGTTTGATCATCGAGTCTTTCTTCATGGACGGAATTTTAGCATGCAGGTTTCGCCGGCCCGGATAATCAACCGCTTAGCGTGACGCTATCGCCCAGCACCAAAGCGCGAAGGGCGCCCGACACGGACCGGAGGCGTGGTCCATGCCGGGCGCCCCTCTGGGCGAATCAGCTCGACTCAGTCGGCCTGCTTGCGCAGAAACGCCGGGATATCGTAGGTGCCCATACCATTGGCGCTCATCGCCTCGACCGTGGTGCGACGGCCGCTGCGGATGACTGCCGGGATATCGAAATCCGCCACCTGGCCACCCATCGAAGGACCGTAGGTGCCGGTGCCGGCGACAACCTGCATCACCGGCTGGCGCGCGACCTGCGGGGTGCCGAGACCGGTGGCGACGACTGTGACCCGGATGCGGTCTTCCATCGACTCCTCGAACACCGTGCCGTACTTGACGAAGGCTTCAGGGGCGGCAAAGGCCTGCACGGTCTTCACTGCGTCGCGCACCTCCGACATCTTCAGCGAGCGGCTGGCCGTGATGTTGATCAGCACGCAGCGCGCACCGGACAGTTCGGTTCCTTCGAGCAGCGGGCTGACCGCCGCCTGCTCGGCCGCAATGCGTGCGCGGTCGACACCGGAGGCCTCCGCGGAGCCCATCATCGCACGCCCCATCTCGCCCATGGCAGTGCGCACGTCCTGGAAGTCTACGTTGACCAGACCCGGCACATTGATGATCTCGGCGATGCCGCCCACGGCATTCTTCAGCACGTTGTCTGCCGAGCGGAAGCAATCCTCGAAGCCGGCGTCGTCACCGAAGACCTCGAGCAGCTTGTCGTTTAGCACGATGATCAGCGAGTCGACATGGCTGGACAGATCCTCGATGCCGCTCTCCGCCACGCGAAGGCGGTTTTCGAAGTCGAAGGGCTTGGTGACCACGCCTACCGTCAGCACGCCCATCTCCTTGGCGATCTCGGCCACCACCGGTGCAGCGCCAGTGCCGGTGCCGCCACCCATGCCGCCGGTGATGAAGCACATGTGGGCACCCTCGAGTGCGGCCGCGATCGCCTCGCGCGAATCCTGCGCCGCAGCCCGGCCAGCTTCCGGTTTTGAGCCGGCACCGAGCCCGGTGCCACCGAGCTGAACCTTGTGCTGCGCCAGGCAACGGCGCAGCGCCTGGGCATCCGTGTTGGCAACGACGAATTCAACGCCCTGCACACCCTCGCGGATCATGTGATCCACGGCGTTGCCGCCGGCACCCCCGACGCCGATGACCTTGATGATGGTCCCGGTCTGCTCTTTCTCGACGATCTCAAACATTTGCCTGCCTCCTGAAAAACAACCTAACTACGCACCAACATCGCCCCGCCCGATATCTAGTATTGATTCGCAAGTCTACAACTAAATAACGGGTGGATACAGACGTTATCCAAAATTCTCAAAACCTTTCGTCATGCGTTCAAAAGTTGCGCTCGAACCATGACTTCATCCTGCCGAAGACCTGACGCAGGTTGCGGGTTTCACGGGCCATGATCCCGCGTCGCCGCTGCGCCTGCCCTTCCAGCACCAAGCCCATCGCGGCCGAGTAATAGGGCTGGCAGACCACGTCCGCCAGGGCGCCGTCGTATTGCGGCGAGCCGACCCTTACCGGCATATGAAACACTTCCTCACCAAGCTCGACCATGCCGTGCATCACCGACGACCCGCCGGTCAGGACGATGCCGGACGAGAGCAACTCCTCATAACCACTGCGACGCAGTTCCGCCTGGACGAGCTCGAACAGCTCGGACACACGTGGCTCGATGACATCCGCCAGACGCTGGCGAGACAAAGTGCGCGGCGGCCTGTCGCCGACGCCGGCGACTTCGATCATTTCCTCCGGATCGGCGAGCACGTGCATTGCCACGCCATGACGAATCTTGAGCTCCTCGGCTTCCGACGTCGGGGTGCGCAGCGCCATTGCGATGTCATTGGTAATCTGGTCGCCAGCCACCGGCAGCACCGCGGTGTGACGAATCGCGCCCTGGGTGAACACCGCGATGTCGGCGGTGCCGCCACCGATGTCGACCAGGCACACGCCGAGTTCCTTCTCGTCCTCGGTGAGCACTGCGTAGCTGGACGCCAGGGGCTGCAGGATCAGATCCATCACCTCGAGCCCGCAACGCCGCACGCACTTGACCACGTTCTGGGCCGCCGACACCGCACCGGTGACGATATGCACCTTGACCTCGAGCTTGACCCCGCTCATGCCGATCGGCTCTCGCACACCGCCCTGACCGTCGATGATGAATTCCTGGGTAAGGATGTGCAGGATCTGCTGTTCGGCAGGTATCGGCATCGCCCGCGCGACCTCGATCACCCGCTCGACATCCAGCGGCGAGACTTCCTTGTCCTTGATCGCGACCATGCCGTTGGAGTTGAAACTCTTGATGTGACTACCCGCGATGCCGGTATAGACATCGCGGATCTTGCAGTCGGCCATCAGCTCGGCCTCCTGGATCACCCGCGAGATCGCGTCCACGGTCGCCTCGATGTTGACCACGACGCCGCGCTTCAGACCGCTCATCGGGTGGGTGCCGAGGCCAACCACGTTGAGCCTGCCATCCGGCCGATTCTCGGCGACAAGGCAAGTCACCTTGGACGTGCCGATGTCGAGTCCGACGATGAGGTCTTTGTATTCCTTGCTCATTGCATGCCTTTCATTGGCTGGTCCTGTCCTGCGGGGGTCAGGGCGAAACCGGTGCGATAGCGCAAGTCCGCCATCGCGATATCGACGCCGATCTGGGCCGCTGCCTGAGGCCAGGTGCGCACGAAGCGCTCCAGGCGTTGGCCGACCGGCGCGTTGGACTGCTCCCGCCCGAGCAGGAGCACCATGCCGTCGTCGAGTTGGATCTTCCATGCCTCGCGCGGCGACAACCACAAACCGACGGGTTTTCGCCCGAGAGGCGAGAGCACTTCCGTGTATTCACGATACCGCGCCAGCAGAAAGGCAGCAGAGCCCGGGGGGCCGGCGAAGTCCGGCATGTCGGCATTGCTCGCGGCAACGAATACTTCGCCCTGGCGATTGACGAGGTGGATCTCATCGGTTTCGGCCACCGTCCAGTAGGCCACCGGCTGATGCTCCTCGAGACGCAGTTCGATGGCGTCGGGCCAGCGTCGTCGAACCTCGGCACGGCGCACCCAGGGCAGCTTCTCGAAAGAGGTTCGCACCCCCTCCAGCTCGACAGTGAAGAAGTTGCCGGTGATAGAAGAACGGGCTGCGTACTCGATCTGCGCCACTGTGACCTGCGCCGGCGGCGTCAGGACGACCACTTCGCGCACGGTAAAGAAGGGGCGCGCGAGAAACCAGATCGCGAGCGCGTACAGCGCGGCGAGCAGCACAAAGAGCATCAACAGGTCGGACACCAGGTCGAGCAAGGCTGGCCGGTCCCACAGACCGGCCGTCTCGCGACCACGCGCACGTGCGCTCGCGAACGAAACCGCGCGGCGCAGGGCGTATCCGGGAGGCCTGTCATCCACCAAGGCGTGCATCCTCCAGAATTTTCAGGCACAAGGCCTCGAAATCGAGTCCCGCAACCCGCGCCGCCATCGGCACCAGCGAGTGACTGGTCATGCCCGGCGCGGTATTCAACTCAAGCAGATAGGCCTTGCCATCCTGAGTCAACATCAGGTCGGCCCGCCCCCAGCCACGGCACCCCAGCACCTTGGCGCTGCGCAGCGCGAGATCGCGCAGTCCAAGCTCCTGGTCCTCGGAAAGGCCGCTTGGACAGTGATAGACCGTATCGTCGCTGAAGTACTTGTTCTGGTAATCGTAATTGCCACCGGGCGCCTCGATCCGGATCAGCGGCAAGGCCTGGTCGCCCAGAAACGGTGCGGTCAGCTCCGCACCTGTGATGAACTCTTCCGCGATGACCAGGTTGTCGAACCGCGACGCCAGTTCCCACGCAGCCTGCAAGTCCTCCGCGCGCGTGACCTTGGTCGCCCCCATGCTGGAGCCCTCGTGTACCGGTTTCACGAAGATCGGCAGGCCCAGCTCCGCTGCGACCGCTGCCCAGTCGGTGTCCTGCTCGAGCAGCGCATAACGCGGAGTCGGCAATCCGCACGCGGCCCAAATCATCTTGGTACGCCACTTGTCCATCGCGATTGCCGAAGCCATCACGCCGCTGCCGGTATAGGGGACGCCGAGCATTTCGAGCATGCCCTGAACCGTGCCGTCCTCCCCACCACGTCCGTGCAACACGATAAAGGCACGCCCGAAGCCCTCTCGCTTCAGCTCGCACAAGTCGCGCTCGGCGGGGTCGAAGGCGTGCGCATCCACGCCCGCATGACGCAAGGCACCTAGCACGGCCTCGCCCGACATCAGCGACACCTCACGCTCGGCGGAAGACCCACCCATCAGCACCGCGACCTTTCCGAAATCCCTGCTCACAACGACCCCTCGTTATTTGCCAGCCGACCAGGAATCGCCCCGATCGATCCGGCACCCATGGTGATCACCACATCGCCATCCTGCGCAGCCGCGAGAATCGCCGCCGGCATCTCGTCGATATCCTCGATAAACATCGGTTCGACCTTGCCGGCCACACGCAGCGCGCGAGCCAGCGAACGCCCGTCGGCGGCCACCACTGGCTGCTCACCGGCGGCATAGACTTCCGACAACAGCAGCGCATCGACCGTGGACAAGACCTTCACGAAATCCTCGAAGCAGTCGCGGGTGCGCGAATACCGATGCGGCTGGAAGGCGAGCACCAAGCGACGTCCGGGAAAGGCCCCTCGCGCAGCCTCGATGGTGGCCGCCATTTCCACCGGGTGGTGGCCGTAATCGTCCACCAACGTGAAGCTGCCACGGACGACGCCATCCTCGCCGGTGAGCGGGACCTCTCCGTAGCGCTGGAAACGACGCCCCACTCCCTTGAAGTCGGCAAGCGCCTTGATGATCGCCTCGTCCGCCACCTGCACCTCGGTCGCAACCGCGATCGCGGCAAGCGCGTTGAGCACGTTATGCATGCCTGGCAGATTGAGTCGGATCGGCAGTCGGGACGTCGTGCCGTTGACTCGCACCGCATCAAATACCATCGCACCGTCCTCGGCGCACACATTCTCTGCGCGGATATTCGCCGTCGCCGAAAGGCCAAAGCGCACGATCTGCTTGGACACCAACGGCATGATCGAACGCACGTGCGGATCGTCTTCGCACAACACTGCCACGCCATAGAACGGGAGATGCTGCAGGAAATCCACAAAGGCCTGCTTGAGACGCGCGAAATCGTGCCCGTAGGTGTCCATGTGATCGGCGTCGATGTTGGTCACCACCGAGATCACCGGATTGAGCAACAGGAAGGACGCGTCCGACTCGTCGGCTTCGGCAACCAGGAACTCGCCCTTGCCAAGGCGTGCGTTGGCCCCTGCCGCGTTCAGCTTGCCGCCGATGACGAAGGTCGGATCCATACCGCCCTCTGCGAGAATGCTGGTGACCAGCGAAGTCGTCGTGGTCTTGCCATGCGTTCCGGCGATCGCGATGCCCTGCTTGAGCCGCATGAGTTCAGCCAGCATCTGCGCTCTTGGCACCACTGGAATCTGCCGGGCGCGCGCAGCGATGACTTCCGGGTTGTCAGGACGCACTGCGGTCGAGGTCACCACTGCATCGGCATTGGCGACGTTCTCTGACGCGTGCCCAATAACGACGCTCGCACCGAGCGAACGAAGCCGGCGCACCGCCACGCTTTCGGACAGGTCGGAGCCGCTGATCGCGAAACCCAGGTTAACCAGCACCTCGGCAATGCCGCTCATGCCGGCACCACCGATGCCGACGAAATGAATGCGTTTGACCTTGTGTTTCATGCTTGCACGCCTCCGGCCAGATTCTCACAGACCTCGGCAACCGTCAGTGCCGCCTCCGCGCGGGCGAGTTTGCGCGCGCGCTGCGCCATCGCCGTCAGCGCCGATCGATCCAGCGTGGCTAGCAGGTCGGCCAGGCGAGCGGGGTCGAGCTCGGTTTGTGGAATCAGCATGGCTGCGCCCTGCTCCGACAGGAACCGGGCGTTCACGGTCTGGTGATCATCGACTGCATGGGGAAACGGCACCAGGATGCTCGCCACGCCCACCGCCGCCAGTTCCGCTACCGTGAGTGCGCCGGAACGGCAAATGACCAGATCGGCCTGGGCGTAACGCGCAGCCATGTCCTCGATGAAGGGGAGCAACTCGCCGTCCACGCCGGCTTTTGCGTAGGCCGCACGCAAAGCGTCTATCTGCTTTGCGCCCGCCTGATGGGTGACCACCGGGCGATGCGCTTCGGGCATTCGTGCCAACGCCGCAGGTACCACCTCGTTCAACGCCGTGGCACCGAGACTTCCCCCGACGACCAGCAACCGAAGCGGTCCGCTCCGCTCGGCGTACCTGAGCTCTGGTGCCGCCACCGCCGCGATCTCTGCTCGTACCGGATTGCCTACCCACCGCGCCTTGGGCAACGCATCGGGGAACCCGGTCAGGACGCGGTCGGCAACACCAGCCAATACCTTGTTGGCCAGGCCGGCAATCGCATTTTGCTCGTGTAACACGAGCGGTCGCCCCAACAACGCCGCCATCATGCCACCGGGGAAGGTCACGTAACCGCCCATCCCCAGCACCACGTCCGGACGAATCCGGCGCAGCGCACCCAGCGCCTGCCAGAAGCCGCGCAGCAGATTCAGCGGCAGCATGAGCTTGCGCAGCAAGCCCTTGCCACGCAACGCACCGAAACGAATCCAGGCGGTTTCATACCCGCGCTCGGGCACCAGCCGACCCTCCATTCCGTCGGCGTTGCCCATCCAGACGATGCGCCAGCCTCGTTCGCGCAGCGCTTCCGCGACCGCGATCCCCGGGAAGATGTGGCCACCCGTACCACCCGCCATGACGAGGAGAGTCTTCATCACGCTCGCCCTCCCCTGCGGATCTGGCGGTTCTCCCAATCAACCCGGAGCAGGATCGCCAGCGCCAGGCAGTTGGCCACCAGGGCCGAACCACCAAAGCTCATCAACGGCAAGGTGAGGCCTTTGGTCGGCAGCAGGCCCATGTTCACACCCATGTTGATGAAAGACTGCACACCGAACCACAGCCCGACACCCATCGCGACCAGACCCGAGAAGTAGCGCTCGAAATTGATCGCGTCGCGTCCGATGGAGAAAGCGCGATGCACGAGGATCGCGAAAAGAACGATGATGCTGACCACGCCTACGAAGCCGAGCTCCTCCGCGATCACTGCGAGCAGGAAGTCGGTATGGGCTTCTGGGAGGTAGAAGAGTTTCTCGACGCTACCACCAAGCCCTACGCCGAACCACTCACCGCGACCGAAGGCGATCAGCGAGTGCGACAACTGGTATCCGCGACCGAAGGGGTCTTGCCAGGGGTCAAGAAATCCGAGCATGCGCTCCAGGCGATAGGGCGAGATCATGATCAGCGCGACGAACCCGAAAACCGCGAGGGTCGCGAGAACTGCGAACACACGCAGATTGATCCCGCCAAGAAACAGCACGCCAAAGGCGATCACACTGATGACGACGAAGGCGCCGAAGTCGGGCTGCATCAACAGCAGGAAGCCGGCAGACAGGATGACACCTGCCATTGGCAGCACGCCACGCCGAAAACTGCCCATGTCCGGAAGCTTGCGCACTGTGTAGTCGGCGGCATACAGCACCGCGAACACCTTCATCAGCTCGGAGGGCTGGAGCGTGACGGGGCCGAGTGGGATCCAGCGTTGGGCCCCGTTCACCTCCCGTCCGACGCCCGGGATCAGCACCAGCACAAGCAGAGCAATGCCGAGAAGGAACAGCCAGGGCGCGAACTGCTGCCACTGCCGCATCGTGAACTGGAACGCAAGCAGTCCGCCGGCCACCCCGACGCCGAGAAACAAAGCCTGACGCGCGAGAAAATAATGTGACTGAAAACCGGTGAAACGGCTGCCCTCGGCGATCGCGATCGATGCGGAGTACACCATCACCATGCCGATGAGCAGCAACGCGATGGCCGACCACATCAACAACGGGTCGAGCTCGCGTGTGATCTGAGCCGGATTCATCAAGCGATTGACGACCCGGCTGGTTTCGGCGCGGGTATCCTTTGGGCGCTGTGCGAACAGAGAGGCGAACGGGGCGGTCAACTTCATGCCGGACTCACCTCCGCAAGCTGCAGCACCGCGTCAACGAACTGGCGGCCGCGATCCGCGTAGTTGCGAAACATATCGAGACTGGCGCAGGCGGGTGACAGCAACACCGCATCGCCTGGCTGTGCCAGTCTGTCAGCCTCGCACACCGCGAGTTGCAGGGTTTCGCTCCGACAGACCGGCAAACCGAGCCCGGCCAGGGCATCGGCGATTCGCGGCGCGTCACGACCGATGAGTACCACCGCGCGGCCATGACGACTGAGCGGTTCGCGCAAAGGCGCAAAATCCTGCCCTTTGCCGTCGCCGCCCGCAATCAAAACTGCGGCACTATCCAAGCCTTCGAGGGCTGCGACAGTGGCGCCGACGTTGGTTCCCTTGGAGTCGTTGTAAAAGCACACCCCGTCACGCCGGCGCGCGACCAGTTCCATCCGGTGCGGCAGCCCGGTGAAGCGTGCCAGCGCTTCGAGCATCGGCACGACCGGACGACCAATCGCACTGCCCAGCGCGAGTGCGGCGAGCGCGTTCATCGCATTGTGGCGGCCCGCGAGTTTCATCAGGCTGGAATCGAGCAGCGTCTGCTGACCTCGCGTGAGCCAGGTCACGCCGGCGTCAACCTGCAGTCCGAAGTCGTTGTCACCGCTCGGGCAGTCGGCGCCAAACCAGATCGCGTCACGACCCGCGACATGCATGCCGGCGACGAGAAGATCGTTGCGGTTGAGGACCTGGACACCGTTTCCGGCAAAGATGCGGGCCTTGATTCGCGCGTAGTTCGCCATATCGCCGTGCCGGTCGAGATGGTCGTCACTCAGGTTGAGAACCGTCGCTGCATCCGGCTCCAGCCCCTCCATGCTCTCGAGTTGGAAGCTGGAGAGCTCCAGCACCCAACACTCCGGCAGGGCGCGGTCCTCTTCGATGCGCTCGAGCAGCACATCCAGCGCGGCCGGACTGATGTTGCCGGCTGCGACCGTATCGAGCCCGGTCGCCGCGATCAGTGCCGCGGTCAGTGCGGTGGTCGTGGTCTTGCCGTTGGTCCCTGTGATCGCTACCACCTTCGTGGCTTGGCGCGCGTTGAGGGCCTCGAGCGCGTCCGCGAACAAGCCCATCTCGCCTACCACCGCGACACCACGCTCGCGGGCCGACCTGAGCAAGGGGGCATTGAAGTCAAGACCAGGGCTGACCGCGACGAGCGCAACGCCCTCGAGGAGACCGATGGCGAACTCGCCGAGCACCACTTCGGCCTCGGGCAGGCGGGTGCGCAACACGTCGAGCGCCGGCGGCGACGTGCGGCTGTCGGCGACACGCAGCCGGGCACCGGCGTGCGCGCACCAACGCGCCATGGCCAGGCCGGATTGACCCAGTCCAAGCACCAGCACGAGGGTTCCGGTGAGCTTGTTCATCTGAGCTTGAGGGTGGACAGCCCGAACAGGACGAGCATGATAGTGATGATCCAGAAGCGGACAACCACCTGGGTTTCCTTCCAGCCACCGAGTTCATAGTGATGATGCAACGGCGCCATGCGGAAGATGCGCTTGCCGCCGGTCGCGCGGAAATAGAGCACCTGGGCCATCACCGAGAGGGTCTCGGCGACGAACAGACCGCCCATGATGAAGAGAACGATCTCCTGGCGGACCACCACGGCGATGATGCCGAGCGCCGCGCCCAGTGCGAGCGCGCCGACGTCGCCCATGAAGACTTCCGCCGGGTAGACGTTAAACCACAGGAAACCGAGACCGGCACCACAGATGGCGCCGCAGAATACCGCCAGTTCCCCGGCGCCCGCGATGTAGGGCACCCCGAGATAGTTCGCGAAGCCAGCGTGCCCCGCGACATAGGCGAAGATCGCGAGCGCGCCGGCAACCATGACCGTGGGCATGATCGCCAGGCCGTCGAGACCGTCGGTGAGGTTCACCGCGTGGCTTGTGCCGTTGATGACGAAATAGGTCAGAGCGACGAAACCGGCCAGCCCGAGTGGAATCGCCACTTCCTTGAAGAAGGGCACGATGAGTTCGGTCTGCGCCGGCTCGGTAGCGGTGAGCCCCAGGAACAAGGCGGCCGCGAGCGCGATCAGCGAGGTCCACAGATACTTCCAGCGGCTGGGCAAGCCCTTGGGATCGCGATGGACGACCTTACGCCAGTCGTCCACCCAGCCAACCGCGCCGAAGCCCAGGGTAACCAGCAGCGTCGCCCAGACATAGTGGTTGCGCAGATCGCCCCAGAGCAGCACCGTTGAGCCAATGGCGATCAGGATCAGAGCGCCACCCATGGTGGGTGTACCCGCCTTGGTGAGATGAGACTTGGGGCCGTCGTCACGCACCGCCTGTCCGATCTTCTTCGTCGTCAGCCAGCGGATCACCGCTGGGCCGAAGATGAACGAGATGACCAGCGCGGTCATCGCCGCGAGGACGGTGCGCAACGTGATGTAGCCGAAGACGTTGAACGCGCGGATGTCCTGACCAAGCCAGAGCGCCAGTTCAAGAAGCATGGGAACCCCCTGTGTTCGAAGGGGCGTCATTGTGCACCGCAGAAAGGGCAGCGACCACTCTTTCCATGCGCATGAATCGCGACCCCTTCACCAGCACCACGGTGTCCTCATCCAGTTGCGGACGGACCGCTTTGATCAGGGCGTCCACCGTGCGGAAGTGATGCCCCCCGTCACCGAAGTTTCGTGCCGCGACTGCACTCATGTCACCGAGCGCGAAGAGTGCATCCACACCCTTACTCTTCGCATAGCCGCCGATCTCGTCGTGCAGTTGTGCGCTGGAGCGGCCGATCTCGCCCATGTCACCCAGCACCAGAATCTTGCGCCCAGCCGTCGAGGCAAGCACATCGATGGCCGCGCGGACCGAATCAGGGTTGGCGTTATAGCTGTCATCGACCAGCGTGCAGCCTTCAACCCCCGGTCCGTACTGCAGCCGCCCCCTCGTCCCCGAGAAGCCGCGCAGCCCAGCAATCACTGCGTCGATCGAAGCCCCCGCAGCGATGCAGGCTGCGGTTGCGGCGAGTGCGTTGCGCGCATTGTGTTCCCCGGGCACGTTGAGCTCGAGCTCAATATCACCTCCCGGCGTCTTAACGTTGATCAGCGAACCTAGCCCGTGGGCAGTGTAACGACCGCAGACATCGGCCGGCGAGGATAGACCGAATGTCACCTGCCTTCGTCCAGCGTTGAGCTGACGCCAATAGTCGGCGTGAGGATCATCGGCGTTGATGATGGCGACACCATCGGCCCCCAAGCCGGCATAGATGCAGCCTTTCTCTCGGGCGATTTCTGCAATGCTGCCGACGCCTTGCAGATGAGCGCGCTGGGCATTGGTGACGACCGCCACAGTGGGGCAGGCAAGGCCGGTCAGGTAAGCAATCTCGCCCGGCCGGTTCATGCCCATCTCGATCACCGCCGCCCGATGCCCGGCGTTCAGGCCAAGCAAGGTCAGAGGCAGACCGATGTCGTTGTTGAAGTTACCGCTGGTGGCCAGCACAGCGTCCTCGACCACACCTTCCAGACGATGTTGGGCGCGCATGATGGCTGCGCACATCTCCTTGACTGTAGTCTTCCCGTTGCTGCCGGTCACGCCGATCAACGGCAGGGTGAACCCGCCTCGCCAGTGCGCGGCGAGCGCCCCAAGGCCGGCCCGAGTATCGGCGACGACAAGCAGCGGAATCGGGCAGGCCGGTGCGCTCGACGCCCAGGTCGAATCGACCATCGCCGCTGCCGCGCCCTCGTTCGCAGCTGCAATGACGAAATCGTGACCGTCGAAATTCTCGCCGCGCAGGGCGACGAACAAAGCTTGTCGCGGCAGGTGCCGGCTGTCGGTACCGACCGACTCGAAAACCGCATCGCCAACGGTGCGACCTCCAATAGCGGCTGCGGCCAGGTTCAGCGTCATCATGCGGCGCTTCCTCTCACGCTGGACCAGAGGCGCAGGGCAGCAGCGGCATGTTCCGCATCCGAGAAAGGCACGCGCCGCCCCAGCACTTCCTGGTAGGTTTCATGTCCCTTGCCGGCAAGCACGACGACATCGTCGGCATCGGCATCGGCGATCGCACGGGCGATGGCATCCGCGCGGTCGATGATCGCGTCGGCATCACGCCCCGCTCCCGCCCGCACTGCCTCAATGATGGCGAGCGGATCTTCGCTGCGCGGGTTGTCGCTGGTAACCACAACCCGGTCGGCACGCTGCCGTACGACCTCGCCCATCAGCGGCCGTTTCCCGGGATCCCGGTCACCGCCGCAACCGAATACGCAAACCAGAGCGCCGCCTCGGGAGGACGCAGTCTCCCGGCAAGTCTCGAGGAGTTTCGCCAAGGCGTCCGGTGAGTGGGCGTAGTCGACAACGACCAAAGGCTCGCCCACACCTCCGAACAACTGCATCCGCCCGAGCGGTGGCTCGAGACGTGAGGCTGCAGCCAACGCTTCCTCGAAGGCCACGCCGCGCGCAAGCAGCACACCAACCACCGCCAGAAGATTGTGTGCGTTGAACCGACCGACGACCCGGGCACGCAGATCCCCTTCCATGCCGCGCCAATGCACGAGCAAATGCATGCCGAACGCGGAAGAGGGAATCTGACGTGCGGAAAGGGTCTCACCACCCAGCCGTTGACCCGTTTCGGGATCCTGCAGCATGCAGGCGGTCACCTCGACACCTGCACGTCGGGCGCGGTCCACAAGCTCGAGGCCAAAGGGATCGTCTGCATTGATGACCGCATACCGGAGCCCGGGGAAGTCGAACAGACGCGCCTTGGCAGCGGCATAGGCGTCCATATCACCATGGTAATCAAGGTGGTCACGGCTCAAGTTGGTGAACACCGCGGCATCAAAAGCGACACCGTTGACGCGCCCCTGTTCAAGGCCGATGGAAGACACCTCCATCGCAACCCCGCGCGCGCCTTCATCGGCGAATCGACGCAGGCTTCTGTGCAGTGCCAGCACGTCCGGCGTCGTGTTCACCGTCTCGAAGACTTCGCCCGGATAGCCGGAACCGAGCGTTCCAATGACACCACAACGCTCGCCAAGCAAGCCGGATGCGGCTGCGATCCATTGGCTTACGGTAGTCTTGCCGTTTGTCCCGGTGACGCCGGTCATCCACAGCGACTCCGAAGGCTTGTCGTAGAGTGCATGCGCGACAAAACCAGCCAGGTCGCGCAAACCAGTCACGCCGATCGCCGGCACGCCAGCGGCGCGAAGCTCAAAACCATCGCCGTTCTCATACAGCACAGCCGTGGCGCCGCGTGCAATCGCAGCTTCGACATACTTTCGTCCGTCAGAAGCGAAACCCGGCCACGCCGCGAACACGTCGCCGCTGCCGATGGTGCGCGAATCACAGCTGATGCCGGCGGCGACCACGCCACGCGCACGCAGGGTTTCGATGAGTTCCAGCGCAAGTCGGGCGCTCATAGGTTCCCCCTCACCACAACCGGCTTGGCACCACCCTGGCCCGCAAAATGCAACGGCGCGAGCGGGGCATCCGGCGCGACCCCCAGGGTGCGCAATGCTCCTTCTGTGATTCGCGCGAACACGGGCGCAGCGACCGCACCGCCGAAGTGCTGTCCGGCACTGGGCTCGTCAATCATTACCGCAATGATCAGACGCGGGTTGGAAACCGGGGCAAAGCCAACGAAGGACGAGATGTACTTGTCCGTATATTGCCCGCCCGCGAGCTTGTGCGCGGTTCCGGTCTTGCCGGCAACCCGATAGCCCGCGACACGTGCGCGGCCGCCTGTGCCATCGGGCCCGGTGGCCTCTTCGAGCATTTCGCGCAGAGCCTGCGCGCTCTCCGGCGAGAATACCCGGCGCAGGGGCTGGGGCGGTGCGTCGAGCCGTGTCAGCGACAGGGGCAACAATTCGCCGTCGCGGGTGAACACGGTGTAAGCCCGCGCCATGTGCATCAAGGTGCTCGACAGACCGTAGCCATAGGACATCGTTGCCTGTTCGATGGGGCGCCAGCTACGTGCCGGGCGCAGCCGGCCCCCCGCCTCACCCGGGAATCCCAGGCTCAGAGGCGTGCCGATGCCGAGCGCGTCGAACATCCGCCACATCTCTTCCGGCTCGAACTGCATTGCCATCTTCACAGTACCGACGTTGGACGAGGTTTTGACCACGCTGGCAACGGTCATTGGTCCTCGCGGACGACGGACATCCGAGATCGTCGCCCGGCCCATGGTCATCCGTCCATTGCCGACGTCGATCAAGGTGTCGGCACGCACCTTGCCGTGGTCCAGCGCCAGCGCGGCGATGAAGGGTTTCATCATCGAGCCCGGCTCAAAGACGTCTGTGAGGGCACGATTGCGCAGTTGCGCGCCGCTGAGGTTGTTGCGGTTGTTCGGATTGAAGGTCGGCGCATTGACGAGCGCCAGAATCTCGCCGGTACGCGCGTCCAGCACAACGACGCTACCCGCGTAGGCCTTGTGCTTCTCAACAGCCTCGCGCAAGGCCGAGTAGGCGAGGAACTGAATCTTCTTGTCGATGGACAGCACCAGATCCTGGCCATCCTGCGGCAAGCGGATCGACTCGACATCCTCGATGATCTGCCCGCGGCGGTCGCGGATCACCCTACGAGAACCCGGGCGTCCCTTCAACTCCTGATCGAAGGCGAGTTCGACACCTTCCTGGCCCCGGTCGTCGACGCTCGTGAAACCGAGTACATGCGCGGTGACATCTCCACCCGGATAGTAACGACGATACTCTTGCTGCTGATGAATGCCCGGCAGCCTGAGGTCCGCAATCTGACGCGCCAGCTCAGGTGGCACCTGGCGCCGAAGGAACACGAAATCGCGTTCGCTGGTGAGTCTCGCGTTCAGGGTCTGCACATCGGTTTCGAGCAGAGCGGCGAGCTGCCGGGTGTCCGCGGGTGACAGCATGGCATCGGAGGGGATCGCCCAGATCGAACGCACCGGCGTACTGACCGCCAGAACGTCTCCATTGCGGTCCGCGATGCGGCCACGAGTGGCCGGCACCGGTATTACTCGCGAATAGCGGGACTCGCCCTGCGCTTGCAGGAACTCATTGTTGAAACCCTGAAGATAGGCCGCTCGCCCGGCCAAAGCGAGTGAACCGGCAAGCAGGCACAGCAGAATGACGCGCGGCCGCCATGCCGGCAGACCCTGCTCAAGCAAGGGGTTGTGATTGAAGGTTACTGGCCGCTGGCTCTTCACCTTCCATCCTCCACGACGATGATGCTCCCGGAAACCGGCTCGCGCAGCCCAAGACGCTCACGGGCAGCGGCCTCGACTCGCGACAGCGCCGCCCAGGTGCTCTGCTCGAGCTGCAGCTGCCCCCATTCGATTTCGAGCTGATGGGCGCGCGCCTGTTCGCGCTCGTACTCGGTGTGGAGTTTGCGCGCCTGATGCTGCGCGGCGACGACGCCCAGCGCGCTCGCCACTGCGACCGACACGAGGAAGGCGTCGACACGGATCACGCCGCCTCCCCGACACGCTCGGCAATGCGCAACACCGCGCTGCGCGCACGCGGATTGGCGCGCACCTCTGCCTCTCCCGGTCGGACCGCCTTGTTCACAAGTCGCAGCCGCGGCCGCGGCAGGTCTGCCGCACGCAGCGGAAGCCGGGCAGGCAACTGTGGCGGCCGCGACTGGTCACGCATGAAACGCTTGACGATGCGGTCCTCGAGGGAATGAAAACTGATCACGACCAGGCGCCCCCCGGCGTTGAGCCGATCCACGCCAGCAGGAAGGACTAGCGACAACTCCTCGAGTTCCTGATTGATGAAAATCCGTAGAGCCTGAAAGCTGCGCGTCGCCGGATGCTGCCCCGGCTCGCGTGTACGGACCGCTTTTTCCACGATAGCGGCAAGTTGTCCAGTGGTTGCAACAACCCCCCCTGTCCGAGCAGCTGCAATCGCCTTTGCAATCGCATGAGCAAACCGTTCTTCCCCATATTCCCGAAGGACCTCCGTAATATCGGCCACGGATGCATCCGCCAGCCATTCCGCGACCGTTTGCCCACGCGTCGTGTCCATTCGCATGTCCAGCGGCGCATCAAAACGAAAACTCATGCCTCGCTCGGCCTCATCGAGCTGCGGCGAGGAAACGCCGAGATCGAGCAACAGACCGTCGATACCTTCCACTCCCAAGCGCGTCAGCGCCGGGTCCAGCTCGCTGAACGGCTCATGCACGAGAGTCAGCCGTGCGTCACCAATCGCCCGCCCCGCCTCGATCGCTCGTGGATCGCGGTCAAAGGCCACGAGCCTACCCGCAGAGCCAAGCGCTGCCAGAATCGCGCGGCTGTGCCCGCCCCGACCAAACGTGCCATCGACGTACACACCGTCCGGCTTGATCGCCAGCGCCTCGACCGCTTCCGCGAGCAGGACGCTGGTATGGCCCGCTCCGCTCATAGTGCGAGGCTCTCGAACCCTGCGGGCAAAGCATCGATATCCAGTTCGAGCATGGCAGCCTGCTGAGCCTGCCACCCCGCGTCCGACCACAGTTCGAAGTGCGAGCCCTGGCCAACCAACCACAGTTGTTTGTCGAGCCCGGCCCATTGACGTAGCGACGGTGCGACCAGCACCCGTCCAGCAGAATCGAGCTCTTCGGTTTGGGCAAAACCCAAAAACAGGCGCTTGATCGTCGCGGTGCGTTGATCAAGCCCGGGCATCGACGAAATCGTCTTGCTGAGCGGCTCCCAGGCAAGCTGCGGATAAACGAGCAGGCACCGGTGAGGGTGCGCCGTAATGACCAACGGGGCACCATCCGGCACAAGCGCGTCGCGATGCCGAGTCGGGATCGCAATGCGACCCTTGGCATCGAGGCTGAGCGCAGTGGCACCCTGGAACATTGACCCCCCTGATCCTTATTCGGTGGCGCACCTCGCAATGACACCACCACCCACTTTTGTCTACTTATCTCCACTCTAGAGCAAAGGCAATTCACGGTCAAGCCAGGGGAATCAGCTTTTTCGTTGTGACACAATGACTTACCCTTGACGCAGAAACACTCGGAATTCCTGCAAAATCAAAGACAACAGGCGATTACACGCGCACCAACACCACGCCTGAACGCAGGATTCGAGAAAACAGTGGGGAAAAGTGGAATGCGAGCCGAAACCAACGGCTGAATCGCAGGAGAGGAAGAGGAAGTTCGCCGATAAGCCGGGTTCTGTCGCGCACCGACGCGGACGCGTCGACGCGGGGCAATCATTCATCTGGGCGTCATGTCACCACGACGCTCAAGCGGCCTACCCGGGAGCGACGCGAGCCACGCCAATGCTCCCCTATTTGGCCTTGCCCCGGATGGGGTTTGCCGTGCCGGTCCTGTTACCAGTCCCGCGGTGAGCTCTTACCTCACCCTTTCACCCTTGCCCGATCATCGCTGATCGTCGGCGGTCTGCTCTCTGTTGCACTTTCCGTCGCCTCACGGCGCCCGGCCGTTAGCCGGCATCCTGCTCTGCGGGGCCCGGACTTTCCTCCACGCACGACGAGGTGCGCAGCGATTGCCTGGCGAACTTCCAGCTCACATTATACGCGACAAGCGGGTCGGACTCCCGATATCAGGGCGTACGCTCGAATACCGGTTCACCATCGCGGAGGCGAAAGGCACCGATCCGTTCGCCCGGTGGCTCGCCGGTGGGGTTGTTCCAGTCCTGCACAAGGCACTGCTCAGTGCTCGCAAGATACCAGCGGGCACCCTGCCTCAACGCCCACATTCGATAGCCGGCGTCGAAGACCTCGATCTCGGTCAACACCTTGCCATCCGGGTGGATACGAACCTTTCGCTGGCAGTTGGGCAGTCTGGAAGCGATGACGTACTGATCCACCTCCGACGTCCAGAAATACGGCTGCTCGCGGACCAGGATAAGTGCATGCTGGCTGGTGTCGACGGTATAGGCGGTCGCGCTGTTCTCGCAGCCGACGAGCAGCAGCGCCGTCACAGCGAGCGCGAGCAGTGGCGCTGTCTGCCTCTTCTTCATGCGACCGCCCTTGCAAGCAGACGCCAGGCCACCTGCTCGCCGGCGCGCAGAGGCACCAGCGGATCGTCCGCCAGATAATCGTAGGCGCACGGAACGTTCCAGGCCTGCCGCTCGAGCGTAATCCGCTCCTGATTGGGTGGCAGGCGGTAGAAGGCCGGACCATTCAGACTGGCAAAGGCCTCCAGCTTGTCGAGCGCCCCCGCGGCCTCGAACACTTCGGCGTAGAGCTCGATACCGGCGTGCGCGGTATAGCAGCCAGCGCAACCGCAGGCGGCTTCCTTGGCGCCGCGCGAATGGGGCGCTGAGTCGGTGCCGAGGAAAAACTTCGCATCCCCCGAGGTGGCGGCCTTGACCAGCGCCCTGCGATGGGATTCGCGCTTGAGGACAGGCAGGCAGTAGTGATGCGGTCGAATGCCGCCGGCGAAAATCGCGTTGCGATTGAGCAGCAGATGATGTGCGGTGATCGTCGCAGCCACGTTGGGCCCGCTGGCGCGAACGAAGTCGACTGCAGCCGACGTGGTGATGTGCTCGAAGACCACGCGCAGATCCGTAAAACGCCGTACCAACGGCGCCAGAACCTGTTCGATGAAGACATGCTCGCGGTCGAAGACGTCTACGTCGCCATGGGTCACCTCACCATGGACGCAAAGCACCAGGCCTCGCGCCTGCATGCGCTCGAGCACCCCATATATGCGCTCGATCGCGGTCACGCCTGCATCCGAATTCGTCGTCGCGCCGGCCGGATAGAGTTTCGCCGCATGTACGACACCGCTGTCGATCGCCCGATCAATCTCCTCTGGCGGCATGTTGTCGGTCAGATACAGCGTCATCAACGGATCAAAGGACAGCCCGGAGGGCACGGCTGCGAGAATGCGCTCGCGGTAGGCCACTGCCTGTGCCGCGGTCGTCACCGGTGGCCGCAGGTTGGGCATGATGATCGCGCGCCCGAAGCGCTCGGCCGTGTGCGGCACGACGGCGGCAAGCGCCTCGCGGTCTCGTACATGAAGATGCCAGTCGTCCGGCTTGATGAGGGTGATCGATTGCATGAGCGACACTCTGACGTTTATCTTGCAATTATAGGCACGGGAGCATGATCGGGGTCATCCGTTCAGCTCAAGCGCCCGCGCATACAGGGCATTCTTCGAATCGCCGGTGATTCGGGCCGCAAGCTTCACCGCCGACTTGAGCGGGAGCTCTTCGAGAAGCAGTTGAAGCACCTTCTCGCTCGCAGGCGACAAGCCCTCGCGGGGCGGTGGCGGCGACACCACCAGCACGAACTCGCCTCGCGCCCGGTTGGCATCCTCGGCCAGCCACGACGACGCTTGCGCCAGCGGCAGACGCACCACCTGCTCGAACACCTTGGTGAGCTCCCGGGCGATCAGGATTTCCCGCTCCCCTCCAAGCGTCGCGGCGATGTCCGCCAGGCTGGCGTCGATCCGGTGCGGAGACTCGTAGAACACCAGCGGTACCGTTTGCGCGGCCAGTGCTTCTAGCGCCACCCGGCGTGCAGCCGACTTGGGCGGCAGAAAGCCCGCAAAGTGAAAACCGGGCTCGACGAAACCCGAAACCGATAATGCCGCAATCGCCGCGCAAGGGCCCGGTACCGGCACCACCGGATGCCCGGCCGCGCGAACCCGCGCAACGATGCGTGCCCCCGGGTCGGAAATCCCCGGCGTGCCGGCGTCGGTGATCAGCGCGACATGCCGGCCGTCCTCGAGCATGCGCAGCACACTCTCGGCTGCAGCCTGCTCATTGTGCTCATGGACAGCAACGAGTCTGGTCCGGATGTTGTATGCGTCAAGCAGGCGCTGGCTGTGACGGGTGTCCTCGGCCGCAACGACGTCTACCGCAGCCAGGATGTCGAGCGCACGCATGCCGATGTCACGCAGATTTCCCAGCGGCGTGGCGACCACATAGAATGACGTCGTACTGGACAGAACGGATCGATCGATACTCATGCGCAAGGCCGCCAAGACTGAAGGACAGGATGGGATTGTCGTTCGCCGGCACACTCCGGCGCAAGTTCGAGGCAACGCGGCTGAATCGCTCGCAGAAGCTTTTCTCCAAGCGAGGGGGTGTCGCACCCTCGCGCGCCAGTTCCGATGCAAGGCCGGGGAGATTGACCTGATCTGTCTCGCCGGGCAGACGCTGATCTTTGTCGAGGTCAGGATGAGAGGCAGCGCACGTTTCGGTACCGCCGCGGAAAGCATCACGATCAGCAAACGTCAGCGCATCGTGCGCGCGGCGCAGTGGTGGCTGGCCGGGCCGGGCCGTCAACACGCGCAGCGCAGCTGCCGCTTCGACGTGGTCGCAATTGACGGGTCACAGCATGACGCGATGCAATGGTTGCCAGGCGCCTTCGATGCCAGCTGACATCGCTCTGGAACGTAAATTGATGTAAGCAATGATCCTTTCGCACAATCGATGCCGGCATACTTGGGGCATCGGATGGCCACATTCCGCCTGAGGCCACGGTATATGGCCCGTGCTAGACTTCGCAGCCACTTCCACTAACGATTTTCGACGATGGATCTCATTCAGCGCATCAGCCGACAGTTCGAAGACAGTATTCGCGTGAAACAGGACGCGCTGGAACTCATGGCGGCACCGCTGGCCGGTGCAATCGAAGTCATGACCGCCTGCCTGCTCGGCAACGGCAAGATTCTGGCCTGCGGCAACGGCGGCTCGGCAGCGGATGCGCAGCACTTCGCGGCCGAACTGTTGAATCGTTTCGAGATGGAACGCCCACCGCTGGCGGCAATTGCGTTGACCACCGACACCTCGACGCTCACATCGATCGCCAACGATTACGATTTCGCCCAAGTGTTTTCGAAACAGGTGGCCGCGCTCGGTCAGCCCGGCGACGTGCTGCTGGCGATCTCCACCAGCGGCAACTCGCCCAACGTCATGGCGGCAATCGAAGTCGCTCATGAGCGCGAGATGCGTGTCGTCGCGCTAACCGGAAAGGGTGGTGGCAAGATTGGCGAGCAACTCGCGGACGGCGACATTCACCTGTGTGTACCGGCAGACCGCACGGCTCGCATCCAGGAAGTACACCTGCTCGCACTGCATTGCCTGTGCGACGGAATCGACTGTTCATTGCTAGGAGTCGAAGAATGATTGAACAAGAAACCACCTCGCTCACCCGTCGACGCGTGCTGCTCGGTGCAGCTGCTCTGGCCACACTCCCCGCCCTTCAGGGGTGTTTTCCGGTGGTCGCCGGCGGAGCCGTTGCCGGCGCTGCCATGATATCGGATCGTCGTACTTCCGGCGCTTTCATGGAAGACGAGGCAATCGAATGGAAGACCCGCTCGGCTCTGCGCGAACGCTTCGGCAGCGGCATCAACGTGAGTGTCACTTCATACAACCGCAACGTATTGCTCACCGGACAGGTTCCTGACGAGCGTACGCGGTCGGAGGTCGGTCGCATCGCATCCGGCATCGACAACGTGAACGGCATCGTCAATGAAGTCGAGATCGCCGGTATCAGTTCCCTCACGTCACGGAGCAACGACGCACTGATCACCTCTCGGGTCAAGGCCAGGTTCGTCGACGATCAGTCATTCCGCGCCCATCAGGTGAAAGTCGTCACCGAAGCCGGCACTGTCTTCCTGATGGGCATCGTGACCCGCCGCGAGGCCGATGCGGCTACCGAGGTGGCGCGCACCACTCAGGGCGTGCAGAAGGTCGTGCGGGTGTTCGAGTTCGTCAGCGACGACGAGGCGGCGCGACTGGACCGCCTGACGAACCAGTAGCCGGGAGAAGCTCGGGCCAATCGGTACAGCTCGGGCGCCCTCACAGGCACGCCTGCGCTTTGACTGGCCCGGGCTGCCCGGCGTTTCTTCCCGCACAGCACGATTCCACGCGTTGGTGCGGGCAGATCACCCAAGCGCGTCGAGCAGCTTCTGGTGGACGCCGCCAAACCCGCCATTGCTCATCACCAGCACGTGGTCGCCCGCTTGCGCCTCCGCGACAACCGTCCGCACCAACGGCTCGAGGGTGTCGAATACCGACGCCCGCGCGCCCAGTGACGACAGCGCCTGTTCGGCGCTCCACCCCAGCTTGTCCGCAAAGCAGATCACACGATCGGCGCCGGCGAGACTTTCGGCAAGACGGTCGCGCATCACGCCAAGTTTCATGGTGTTCGAGCGAGGTTCGAGCACTACGATGATGCGCCCCTCGGGCGCGCTGCGACGCAACCCTTCGATGGTCAGTGCGAAGGCGGTCGGATGGTGGGCGAAATCGTCGTAGACCGTCACCCCGCGCACCACGCCACGCACTTCCATGCGTCGCTTCACGCCGCGGAACGCAGCCAGCGCCTCGAGCGCAAGCAGGGGTGGCACTCCTGCATGGCGTGCGGCTGCAATCGCAGCCAGGGCATTGAGACAGTTGTGTTCACCTGGCAGCACCAAGGCAAACTCGCCAAGCACCTCACCGGCAAGCCGACACAGCGCACGACTGCGGTCTCCAGCGAGAGACCAGCCATCCGGATCATCGAACCACTCCAACTCGGACCAGCATCCGAGCTCGAGCACGCGTCCAATCGCATCGGCACGCCGGTTCGCGACGATTCGGCCGCTGCGCGGTACGGTACGCACCAGATGGTGGAACTGTGTCTCGATTGCTGCGAGGTCGGCGAAGATATCCGCGTGATCGAACTCGAGATTGTTGAGAATCAGTGTGCGGGGACGATAGTGGACGAACTTGGAGCGCTTGTCGCAGAAGGCGGTGTCGTACTCGTCGGCTTCGATGACGAAGAAGGGCGAATCGGTGAGTCGCGCCGACAGCCCGAAGTTGGCGGGAACGCCGCCGACGAGAAAACCCGGCTTGAGGCCGGCGTACTCGAGAATCCACGCCAGCATCGAGGTGGTCGTAGTCTTGCCGTGGGTGCCCGCCACTGCCAGCACCCAGCGCGACCCAAGCACCTGCTCCGATAGCCACTGAGGTCCGGAAACATAGGGCAAGCCACGGTCGAGAATCTCCTCGAGCAGCGGATTGCCGCGCGAGATCGCATTCCCGACGACGAACAGGTCGGGGGCAAGATCTACTTGCGAAGCGTCGTAGCCGTCGATGAGCCCAATGCCCTCGGCCTCAAGCTGAGTGCTCATCGGAGGATAGACGTTGGCATCACAGCCGGTTACCCGGTGTCCGGCCGCTCGCGCGATCAGCGCAATGCCGCCCATGAAGGTGCCGCAGACGCCGAGAATATGGATGTGCATCAAACCTCCGCGTGTAACGCGCCGTGTACAATGGGCGGCATTCTACATCGGCCCGAGCACATGACTTCCCGAGCCAACGCTGCCAGAGCCGGAACCCTCCGGCGCGAGATCGCCGCCCTCGCCGCCCGCATGATTGCGGAGGACGGTATTGCCGATTTCGGGTTCGCCAAACGCAAGGCCGCACGCCAACTCGGCGTGAGCCTGTCCGAGGCTTTGCCCAACAATGCGGAGATCGAGGCGGAACTGCGAACCTGGCAGTCACTCTACCAGGACGAAGAGCAGGCAGAACGACTGCGAGAGATGCGCACCGTCGCCATCGAGGTCATGACCATGCTCGAACCCTTTCGCCCCTACCTCACCGGCGGCGCGCTCGACGGCACCGCCGGGCGATACTCCGAGGTGGACATCGAGCTTTATCCCGAGAGCACGAAGGAAGTCGAGATCTTTTTCCTCAATCGCGATATGGCCTATGAACACCGCGAACCACGACGCCCGGCACCCCATGCACCCGAGGCGATCTTGTGCTTCGACTGGAATGATGTGCCAATACGACTGTCCATTTACGAAGGGCGCGCAGAGCGCATCGCTCGCAAGGGATGCGATCGCGCCCGCGTGGCGACCGTCAAGGCCCTGCTGCGTGAGAACGAGACAACAAACGAGTAAGTACACATGAAGCGAAGTTTTTCGTATCTTCTGATCGCGATCGCCGCCGTCGCCGCCACGTTTGCAGGCTATTACACCAGTACGGCATTGCGCGGAGACGCCCCCACCGCGGCCGGTCTTCCACCAGAGGCCGCGGAAACACTGCTCGCAATCACGCTGCCCGATGTTGATGGTCAGCTGCACACGCTCGCCGACTGGCGCGGCCAGATACTGGTCGTCAATTTCTGGGCGACCTGGTGCCCACCTTGCATCAAGGAAATTCCGGAGTTCTCCGCGGTATCACGACGTCACGCCGAGAACCCGGTGCAATTCGTCGGCATCAGCATAGACACCGCGGACAACGTTCGTGAATTCAACGAGCGCTTTGATGTGCCCTATCCGTTGCTCATCGGCACCAGTCAGACGCTTGGCCTGGCGAGCGAGGTGGGCAACACTGCCCGTGCCCTGCCTTTCACGGTCATCATCGACATGAATGGGCAGATTGCCAGTGTCACGCTCGGCACCTTGAATGAAGAGCAACTCGAGGGCAAAATCCGCTCGCTGCTTCCTTCCTGAAGCAAATCCGCTTACACCACAACACTGGACAATTTGCAGCCAATTGCGTCAAACTTGCAGCCATGAAGCGCTCAAAAAGCAACAAGTCCAGCAGTTCGACACCTCTGCCCACAGCTCGCATTTTGGTTCTGCACGGACCGAACCTCAATTTGCTGGGGACGCGCGAGCCCGAGATTTACGGCAGGACCACACTCGCAGACGTCCATTCCGCGATGGAGGCACGAGGTCATGCCGATGGCGTGCAAGTGGAGTCCTTCCAGAGCAATCACGAGGGGCAACTCATCGACCGGGTGCAGGCCGCGGCGGCGGAAGGCGTCGACTTCATCATCATCAACCCGGCCGCATACACGCACACCAGCGTCGCCTTGCGCGATGCGCTGGCTGCAGTGGCGATCCCGTTCATCGAGGTGCATCTGTCCAATGTGCACGCGCGGGAGGGCTTCCGGCATCACTCCT
Source organism: Azoarcus taiwanensis (assembly GCF_012910885.1). Lineage (GTDB taxonomy): Bacteria > Pseudomonadota > Gammaproteobacteria > Burkholderiales > Rhodocyclaceae > Azoarcus_F > Azoarcus_F taiwanensis. Next base: position 29,815 of record NZ_WTVM01000031.1, read on the forward strand.
ATTTTTCGGATCGCGCCGTGGGCGTGATCTGCGGCCTGGGCGCATACGGCTACATGGCCGCGCTCGAATACGCCCTGACCCGACTGCGGGAAATGGGCTGACCCCACTATCCACTTGGGCTGCACCCGACCGCCGCCCTGTCCGGAGAACAAGATGGATTTGCGCAAGCTGAAGAAACTGATCGACCTCGTCCAGGAGTCCGGTATTTCCGAGCTGGAAGTCACCGAGGGGGAGGAGAAGGTTCGTATCGCCAAATTTCCCGCCGCGGGCGCGATAATGAGCGCGCCGGCGCCCGTGCCTCAGCCAGCGCCGATCGCCATCGCCGCGAACAACCCCGGCGCAGCAGCACCCGCGGACAAAGATGTCCCCGAGGGCCATGTCGTACGCTCACCGATGGTCGGCACGTTCTACCGTGCGGCGTCACCGGGAGCCAAGGCGTTTGCCGACGTCGGACAGAAGGTCGCCGTCGGCGAGCGCCTGTGCATCATCGAAGCGATGAAACTCATGAACGAAATCGAGTCGGATGTGGAAGGCGTAGTCAAGGCCGTGCTGGTCGAGAACGGCCAGCCGGTCGAGTATGGTCAACCGCTGTTCGTCATCGGCTGATCGCGCCATGTTCGACAAGATCCTCATTGCCAACCGGGGCGAGATCGCGCTGCGCGTGCTGCGTGCCTGCCGCGAACTCGGCATCCGTACGGTCGCGGTTCATTCGGTCGCGGACACCGAAGCAAAGTACGTCAAGCTCGCCGACGAGTCGGTCTGCATCGGCCCAGCAGCCTCGGCCCAGAGCTATCTCAACGTGCCCGCTCTCATCGCCGCCGCAGAGGTGACCGACGCAGAAGCCATTCATCCGGGCTATGGCTTTCTCTCGGAGAACGCGGATTTCGCTGAACGCGTCGAGCAGTCAGGCTTCGTCTTCATCGGCCCCAGGCCGGAGACGATTCGGCTGATGGGCGACAAGGTCAGCGCCAAGGATGCGATGAAAGCTGCCGGCGTGCCATGCGTGCCCGGATCTGAAGGTGCCTTGCCCGAGGACCCGAAAGAGATCGTGCGGCTCGCGCGCGAGATCGGCTATCCGGTCATCGTCAAGGCGGCCGGCGGCGGCGGCGGACGCGGGATGCGCGTCGTACACACCGAGGCGGCATTGTCCAACGCGGTCGCCACGACGCAGTCCGAAGCGCTTGCCGCCTTTGGCAACCCGACGCTGTACATGGAGAAGTATCTCGAGAATCCGCGTCACATCGAGATCCAGGTGCTTGCCGACGAACATGGCAATGCGATTCATCTTGGCGAGCGCGACTGCTCTATGCAACGCCGGCACCAGAAAGTCATCGAGGAAGCGCCTGCCCCGGGCCTTGACCGCAAGACCATCGATGCCATCGGCCAGCGCTGCGCAGAGGCCTGCCAACGCATCGGCTACCGCGGCGCCGGCACCTTCGAGTTCCTCTACGAGAACGGCGAATTCTTCTTCATCGAGATGAACACCCGCGTCCAGGTGGAACACCCGGTGACGGAACTCATCACTGGTGTCGACATCGTTCAGGCCCAGATTCGCATCGCCGCCGGAGAGGCCCTGTGGCTGTCGCAGCGTGACATCGAGTTTCGTGGGCACGCTGTGGAATGTCGCATCAACGCCGAGGACCCGTTCAAGTTCACACCCTCGCCCGGCCGAATCACGAACTGGCACGTCCCCGGCGGCCCCGGCGTTCGGGTCGACTCCCATGTCTACAATGGGTACACCGTCCCGCCTTATTACGACTCCATGATCGGCAAGCTCATCGCCTACGGCGACACCCGCGAGCAGGCAATCCGGCGGATGCACATAGCCCTGTCGGAAATGGCCGTGGAAGGCATCAAGACCAATGTGGCCCTGCACCAGGAACTGATGCTCGATGGTCGCTTCATGGAAGGCGGCACCAGCATTCACTACCTCGAACACCGACTTGCAGAGCACCACGCAGTCCATCAGGAGTAGTTATGTGGACGTCGGTCACCCTGCAGGCTGATGCGGATCGGGCAGAACGCCTGTCCGACGCGCTGATGGAGTGCGGCGCACTGTCGGTCGCGATCGAGGACGCGGACGCCGGCACCGAAGCCGAAACGCCGCAGTTCGGCGAGCCAGGGCACGACCCTGTGGGTCTGTGGGCCCACAGCCGGGTCATCGCGCTGTTCGACGAATCTGTGGAGCTGATCGAAACACTCGCGACCGCGGCCGCGATGGCGGGTTTCAGCGCGGTGCCGCAGTTTACGACCCAGGCTGTGGCTGAACAGAACTGGGTCCAGCTTACGCAGAGCCAGTTCGATCCGATCCGGATCACGGGCCGCCTGTGGATTGTTCCATCCTGGCACGAATCACCCGATCCGGATGCGATCAATATCCAGCTGGACCCAGGAATGGCGTTTGGTACCGGTTCACACCCTACGACCCGTCTGTGTCTGGAGTGGCTCTGCGACAACGTGCAGGCCGGTCAGTCGGTACTCGATTACGGCTGTGGCTCGGGCATCCTGGGCATCGCAGCCGCCAAACTCGGCGCCGGCAGAGTGCTCGGCGTGGATATCGACGACAAGGCGCTCGAGGCAGCAGTCTTCAACATCGAGCAGAACAAGGTGGCGATGAAGTTGCAATCCTCGAGCATTGCGCTGGACGCCACCTTCGAGATCGTCGTCGCCAATATCCTCACGAACCCCTTGTGCATCCTGGCGCCAGCGCTCAGCGCACGGGTTGCGCGAGGCGGGAAGATCATTCTCTCCGGAGTGCTCGAAACCCAGGCTGCTCAAGTCATCGACACCTATGCGCCGTTCATCACGCTGCGAATTGGGGCGGTGCTGGACGGATGGGTTAGGCTCGAAGGGGAGCATTCTTCGGGCGGGCCTTCGCGACCATGCTGATTGTCCGCTGCCCCGCCTGCCAGACAACGTTTCGCGCCAAACCGGAACACCTTGGTGCTCGTGCGGGGCGGGTTCGCTGCGGAAGCTGCTTCACACCATTCAACGCACTTGAGAACCTGATCGACTCAACCCCTGCAGATACGACCTCCGAGGAAAAGCCATCCTCTACCGACGTGCCGACGCAGATCCCGACAGAGGCGGTGAGCGAGGCAGCAGAGAAGGCAGAAGACGAAGCGCGCAACACCGAAGCACACGCAACTCCAATAATCGAGCTCTCCTCCAGCGATCTCGATGAACGGCTCGCGCTTGCACTCTCGCCATCGAACGAAATCGATCTCGGCCCTGGCAAAGACGTCCGAAAGCCGGACTACAGGGATGATCTCGATCTCCACGAAGCGCTCACCGAGCCACCCGACATCACACCCGACGATACCGTCACCGGCGAACGACGTGCCCACCCTGTCTCACCAGTCCCTGCAGATCGCGGGTCGGACACACACGGGGCGCTGCGCTGGTCTCCCGTGAGCAACCCCGGTATTGGCACCCCGACACCGTTGTCGAAGGCGATGTGGCCAACCCTGGTCGCTCAACCGCCCGAACCCGAGACGATTCAGCCCGGCGTATTTGCCCCCAGTGAAGTATTCCCCGGCGACAACCGAGCCGACGAAGACTCATCGCATACCCCTTCCGCCGAACCGGACAGCCCCCCAGCCACCGGGATCGCAATCGATCCGGACGATCGTCGGTGGCGACGCGTTGCCGACGAGCGCCGCGAACCCGCCTTTACCCCGAACACCACCTCGATGCTCGGCACCGGCATCGAGTACAACCCCGACTTCACGCACTACACGAGGGGAGAGTCACGTGGCAGGGTCTGGCTGTGGGCGCTGATGGTCGGAGTATTGCTGGGCTCGCTTGCGGTGCAGTCGGCCTACGTGTTCAGGGTCGAACTCGCACGGGACTGGCCACAGCTGCGCCCGATATTTGTCGATCTCTGCAACCGACTTGCCTGCGACATGCCTTTGCCACGTAACGTGCAGGCGATCAACGTGACGGCCTCCAACCTCGAGTCAGACCCGGACGCGCCGACGAGTTTCGTTCTCCACGCCCGCCTGCGCAACGAGGCAAGCTACCTCC
>NZ_WTVM01000320.1 GCF_012910885.1 Azoarcus taiwanensis
GGCTACAATAGTTGGTACTGAAGCAGCAAGTGGATTTTTAGCCTTGATTGAAGCGGGACCAGATAAAATTAATAGCTATAGTAAATCCTTAAAGAATTCCAATGGCGAAAGTAAAAAAGCAGCAGATTTGATGAAAGATAATCTCAAAGGCGCTCTGGAACAATTAGGTGGCGCTTTTGAATCATTAGCAATCGAAGGCGGTAAAGATTTAAAGCCTATGATTAGAGCAGGAGCGGAAGGTTTAACAAAATTAGTTGATGGATTTACACATCTCCCTGGTTGGGTTAGAAAAGCTTCAGTAGGATTAGCACTTTTTGGTGCAGCAATTGGACCTGCAGTTCTTGCTGGAGGGTTATTAATACGTACAGTTGGAAGTGCTGCTAAAGGA
>NZ_WTVM01000321.1 GCF_012910885.1 Azoarcus taiwanensis
CCACACTGCAATGACACCGCGCCAGCGGCTGACCGTGTTGGCAACGGGGCTGGGCATCTTCATGGTGTTCGTGGACGTCAACATCGTCAATGTCGCATTGCCCAGCATCCAAAAGGTGTTTCACACGGGCGAACAAGGTCTGCAGTGGGCGGTCGCCGGGTACAGCCTGGGCATGGCGGCCGTGCTGATGAGTTGCGCCCTGCTGGGCGATCGCTACGGTCGCAGGCGCAGTTTTGTGTTCGGGGTCACGCTCTTCGTCGTGAGCTCTATTGTCTGTGTGCTACCGGTCAGCCTGGCAGTTTTCACGGTCGCACGAGTGATCCAAGGTTTAGGAGCGGCGTTCATCTCAGTGCTCTCGCTGGCCTTGCTAAGCCACTCCTTTCCCA
>NZ_WTVM01000322.1 GCF_012910885.1 Azoarcus taiwanensis
GGTATTAATTGAATATCTTCGTAATCAAATATTTTCACTTTAAATAGCCCCTTTAAAAACTAATTATTTTTAAATGCAAATTAAAAACCGAATGTTTCCTTATTAATATGAGAAAACATTCAGTTTATAGCATTCGTATATACTGTACATTGTTTTATTGATATTGTAAATGGGCTAAAGTACGAAATTTGATTTTACCAACTTGATTTTTTAACACCTGGAATTTGTCCTTTGTGCGCATGTTCTCTAAACGCAATACGAGACATTTCAAATTTACGTAATACACCTCTAGGTCTTCCAGTTACTTTACATCTTCTAGTTAAACGTGTAGGTGATGAATCTCTTGGTAATTTTCTTAACGCTTCGTAATCACCTTTTGCT
>NZ_WTVM01000323.1 GCF_012910885.1 Azoarcus taiwanensis
CAGTTTCGACCTCATATAAGTTGTAATGATAGAATGAATCACACATGTTATAATAATAAAGAATACAAGAATCGAAGGAGAATAACATGGCATTAGACAAAGATATAGTAGGTTCTATAGAATTCCTTGAAGTAGTAGGGTTACAAGGTTCAACTTACCTTTTAAAAGGACCAAACGGTGAAAACGTAAAGTTAAACCAATCAGAAATGAACGATGATGATGAATTAGAAGTAGGTGAAGAATATAGTTTCTTCATTTATCCAAACCGTTCAGGTGAATTATTTGCAACTCAAAATATGCCTGATATTACGAAAGATAAATATGATTTTGCTCAAGTACTTAAAACGGATCGCGATGGGGCACGTATAGATGTTGGATT
>NZ_WTVM01000324.1 GCF_012910885.1 Azoarcus taiwanensis
CCCTCGGGTCCAGGACAGCTTCCACATCGAACACCACTGATTCCCTTTCCATCTCTGACTCCTTCAAGTCGATGGGTGGGGAAAATTCGATTACCACAGGTGGGGATTATTGGATTACCGCTGACAGTCGGCTGCACGCTGGCCAGTTTATCGCGGCGGCCCACAACGTGGTGCTGATCGGTGGGCCCGGTACCGGCAAGACGCACCTGGCCACCGCGATCGGCATCGAGGCCGTCCAGCATCTGGGCAAGCG
>NZ_WTVM01000325.1 GCF_012910885.1 Azoarcus taiwanensis
GAGCGCGGAGCGCGAAGTGCGCTCGATCGCCTACCAGATGAGCGCAGCGCGCTTCCCCGCGCATCGGGATCTGGCCGGTTTCGACTTCACGCAGGCGCGAGCCGATGAGGCGTTGGTACGTCGGCTGTCAAGGGCAAGCGAATTTTCCCCAGTGTGGTAATTCAAATTTCCCCACCCGGTTGGGTTTGCTCGTCAAATGAGCGGACGAGTCCGGATTTGAGCTTCTCCTTGAGGCGATAGGAGTTGCCGCGG
>NZ_WTVM01000326.1 GCF_012910885.1 Azoarcus taiwanensis
TTGCTGGAATTAGCGAAGGAAACATGCACCAGCAGTAGGTGAAGCATCAACCAGATAATCCGATGAGATGCCGGTCTGTCTCACTCTCATGCAAAGGTAAGATCAACCATTTAATCCGCTTACCCCGCATGCGCAGGCCGCCCTTCATCGTGCGCCAGGCTTCTTCCACGCGTTGCTGCTGCTTGTAGCCAAGCGCCATGTCCTCGGCGGTGAGGGTATCGTCGTTGCTATGGACAACGAACTTGCCGTCGA
>NZ_WTVM01000327.1 GCF_012910885.1 Azoarcus taiwanensis
ATCGGTTACGGACTGCCGGACTTCGCAGAGGAACTCAACTACGGAGTCGATCTATCAACCATCTGAGGGTGGTATCAGATTGATGGGGTGAAGGTGCCCCATCAACCATTAAATCCGTATACCCCGCATGCGCCCGGTGTTCCACTGGGCGCCCCACCGCATTCATGCCCACATTGCGATCACGGTGTTGGCGTTGCTACTGGAGCGTGTGATCGAGCACGCCTGTCAGGACACCTGGCGCAATATCCGCG
>NZ_WTVM01000328.1 GCF_012910885.1 Azoarcus taiwanensis
AGAAAACGGGGCGACACCGCAGAGAAAAGCGGTGATTTGCCGGAGAAATTGAACCGAGTTCGGTCGCTGTCATTGTTTGGCGGCGGGATTCAACGAAAACCTCGCGTTATTCGAGGTGCCCTTCAGTTCCTTCTTGCGGACCACAGGTGGTCGGAGCAGGAAATCCAAGTAGTTGGGTGCAATTGCCGGGCGTTTCCGATGACCCTGTGTTATGCACGACCGTTACGTTGGAAGCATTGACGTTCGTG
>NZ_WTVM01000329.1 GCF_012910885.1 Azoarcus taiwanensis
TCGACGGCAAGTTCGTTGTCCATAGCAACGACGATACCCTCACCGCCGAGGACATGGCGCTTGGCTACAAGCAGCAGCAACGCGTGGAAGAAGCCTGGCGCACGATGAAGGGCGGCCTGCGCATGCGCCCGGTGTTCCACTGGGCGCCCCACCGCATTCATGCCCACATTGCGATCACGGTGTTGGCGTTGCTACTGGAGCGTGTGATCGAGCACGCCTGTCAGGACACCTGGCGCAATATCCGCG
>NZ_WTVM01000032.1 GCF_012910885.1 Azoarcus taiwanensis
CCACCAAGAATATCCACCTCCGTACGGGGAGAACCACGCAATCGGCTTCATGGTGGGCTATGTTCTCTCCGGCTCGCCTCCGGACTCCGCGGATGGCGTCAACGCTTACTTGAGACGAGTTTCGCGCTCGGTAGATCGCCTCGCCCCGAGCGACATCAGTGAAGGGACTTGGCAGAGCCTACATGCGCGCTCCAAGCCGTCGATGCCGATTCGCTTGCATCATGCGTTTCTTGGGTTCGCGGGCACCTCAGCGTCGCGCGCCTGACCTCCGCCTCCTACAGGAGGCAAACGCAATGCTCACAACGGCATAGGCATGAAACCGGCAGGGCCCGACTGCGGTTTCTTTGTCGCGCCACATCGGCACTTGAAGTCGACTGCGACCTTGATCGATTTCAAGGACACCCGATATGCCGGCCCCCTTCTTCAGGGCTTCGCCCCAGCTGCTGATCATCAGCATTGCCCCCGGACTGTGGGCAGTTCTGTTCATGTTCAGCCAGGCTGCGGTGGCGGCGGACGTGCTCGTCGTCACCGACAGCCGTCATCCGGTGCAGGCCCTGGCCGGCGTGCGTGTCATCGAGCTGGACCAGCCGGCGCACATCGAGGCCGAACTCACGGCGCACCTGCCCGCTGACCCAGCCCAGGCGGAGGCCCTGGTACGGCAGCGGCTGCTCGATGGCGGCGCCGACCTGCAGCGCCGAATCGGCCAGGCCTACCAGGGCGTCGCCGATGCCTGGGGACTGGGCATCGTCAAGATCCCTGCTGTGGTGGTCGATCGGCGCTACGTGGTCTACGGCGAGCCCGACGTGGCCCGCGCCGTCGCGCGCATCGACGCCTACCGGAGCAGCCAGCCATGAGCCTCCTGCTGGCATCCCGGCGCCTGCGCGCCACCGTCGCCTCGCTGCTGCTGAGCGCGGCCACGTCGACGTTCGCCCTGGACACCGCCACCATCGTCTCGTCGGCGCTGTCCCCCGACTGCCTGGAGTACCGCGTCGCGGGTATTTGCTACTGGCTGTACTGCACGCCATTCGGCTGCTCGGTTCGCACCTCCGTCAAGGTGCGCCACTACGTCCCCGATGCGGTGGTGTCGAGCTACTCGAACACCGGCGAGAACCCTTGGCTGGAAGTCAGGGCGATGAGCATGCCCAACCCGACCGCCAAGGCTGGCGGTGACGGCACGACCAATCACGACAACGAGAACAACCTCGCCAAGTTCAAGAACGCCGATGTCATCGGCCATCCGGCCGGGATGGTGTTCAGCCAGTTCGCCAGCGCCTCCGGCTACACCTGCAAAGGCGCGGGCACGGCCTTCATGCCGTACCTGCTGAGCACGCTCGACACGCTGGCCTGGCGCTACAACATCCCGGAAGCGCTCTACCCCGAAGCGCTCATCCCCGGTCGGCGCGAAATCGGTACGCGGACCGGCCTGAACCTCTGGGGCAACGTGTATCCCCGCGGTGGCTTCCTACACCAGACCGACGACCACAAGAGCGGCGCCGTGGTCGCGCAGCGGGCGGGCGACATCGTCACCCGCCGCAACCAAGTCCACGTTTATCAGCCGCTGCTGGCCAATGCGCGCTCCGGCTACTGGCCGGCCGGCGCGCTGATGGAGACCGACGCATCGACGGGCAAGTGGCAGGAGCTGACGCCCACGCTCTCGAACAGTTGCGTGGTCTTCCCGCACAGCCGCACCCGCGTGCAGGCCCAGCAGGGCGACTACGCCTGGGCCTTGTGGCGGCCGTACTCCTGCTGCCGGCGCCGTGGCCAGGTCTTCCTCGGCAGCGTCGATTTCATGTGAGGAACCCACGATGAACGCCTCCCTCCCTGACTTCCTGCACCGCGCGAAGTCGCCCCTGCGGGCCACGCTGCTCGTGGCGGCCATCACGCTGGTCGTCGGCGTCGCCTGGGCGCAGACCCGCATCGACCCCAATGGCGTGAACGTCAGCGGCAGCGTGATCGGCGACGACGTGCTCTACAGCATCGGCGGCGGCCGGGCCGTGTCGATGGGTGGTGCCGGCAACATGCAGAGCATCGGCGTCGGCGTCGGCTGGAACAGCAACCTGATCTGCGGCGACATGAGCATCACCACGACGCTGCAGAACCAGCTCAACGGCATCACCAACGGCTTCCAGACGATCATGAGCAACGTGATCCAGAACGCCACCAGCGCCGTGGCCTCGCTGCCGGCGCTGATCATCCAGCGCGCCGACCCGGGCCTGTACAACCTGCTCACCAACGGCATCCTGCAGGCGCGCCTGGATTTCGACCGCTCGAAGATGACCTGCCGGGCCATCGCCAATCGCATGGCGGACATGGCCGGCGGCCAGGCCGGCTGGGACCAGCTCGCCGAGGGGATGGCGCTGCGGGATGCGGTCAGCAGCACCGATGCCGTCTCCGCCATCGAGCAGGCCGAGTCCAACAAAGGGAACAACGGCGTGCCCTGGGTCGGCGGCGGCAACGCGGGCGGCTCCGGCCAGAGTTCGATCAAGGTGGTCGGCGACGTGACGCGAGCGGGCTACAACCTGCTCAACGGGCGCAGCGCCACCGATACCTCGTCGATCGCGCGCAGCGCCTGCGGCAACCGCCTGACCTGCCAGACCTGGTCGTCGCCTGGCGCGGCCGCGGCCTTTGCGAACCGCGTGCTGGGCGAACGCGAGCAACGCACCTGCGAAAACTGCACGAAGACCCAGACCACGCCTGGCGTCGGGCTCACGCCAGTGATCCAGGAAGAGTACGAGACCAAGCTGCAGGTGTTGCAGGAACTGGTGACGGGCGCCCGGCCGACGACACTGGCCAATCTCGACGCGGCCGGCAGCAGCTCGCTGCCGATCACCCGCGGCGTGATCGAGGCCCTGCGTGACGAGCCCGACCAGGACGTGCTGGGCCGGCGCCTCGCGTCCGAGGCTGCGCTGTCCAGCGTGCTGGAGAAGGCCCTGCTGCTGCAACGCACGTTGCTGACCGGCAAGAAGGAGCCGAACGTCGCCGCCAACGAGCTCGCCGTGCAGGCGGTAGACCAGGAGAACAGCGCGCTGGAGCAGGAGATCAACAACCTCAAGACTGAGCTGGAGCTGCGGCGCACGCTGGCCGGCAACTCGGCGATGGCGATCATCCAGCGCCACAGCACCCGCGCTGCCGGTTCGCGCGGCGTCTTCGAGGGCGACACCACGCGCGACCGTCTGCGGGAAGTCCAGAGGCCGCGGAGCGGTACGCCATGAGCCGGCTGGCCTGGCTGCGGCTGCCATGGCTGTTCAACCGCCGCGTCGGTGTGGCGCTGCTGTGGACCTTGCTCGTGGTCGCCGCCGCGGTGGCGGTGAACATCGCCGGCATCCACGTGGTCGGCGGCGTCGAGGGCTGGCAGCACTGGCTGCAGGCGCACGCCGGCCACTTCTTCGTGTGGCGGCTGTGCCTCTACGGAGCGACGGCTTACGGCTGGTGGTGGATGCGTCGGCGCCTGTTGCGGCGGGAGCCGTCCCGCGAGACGCATCAGCGCCTGCTGCGCACGGAGATCGCGGCCGTGATCTCCGTGGTCGCGCTGGAAGCCAGCCAACTGCTGCGGCACGGCTGAGACCGGGAGGCAGGCATGACGCTCTACACCACGGACTACCTGGAGTATTACCTGACCCTGGTAGCTTGGGTGGTCAACAACGGCATCTGGAGCATTCTCGTGGCCAGCGGCGTGTTCGCGCTGCCGTTCGTGGCCATCGTGATCCAGGAGTGGCTCAAGGCCCGCAGCGAAGGTGCGGACGAAGGCAACAAGGGCGTGCTGTCGTCGATGCGCATCGAGAACCGGGTGTGGGTGGCGATCGTGGTCATCATGTTCGCGGGCATCCCGTTCATCCCGGTGGATCTCGCCACGATCAGGTTCGACACCACGCGCTCCGCGCAATGCCAGGTCAACGTCCCGCTGCCCAACGACACGGGCTGGTCCAACGTCTACACGGCGCTCAACAACCAGAGCGCGCTGGTGCCGGTGTGGTGGTTCTTCATGCACGCCATCTCGAAGGCGGTCACCGGCGCCGCCGTGGCGGCGATTCCCTGTGGCACGGACCTGCGTCAGATTCGCATGGATGTGGATGCCACGCGCATCGACGATCCGGTGCTGGCACAGGAGGTCGCCGACTTCACGCACGACTGCTACGGGCCGTCGCGCGCCAAGCTGTTCATGAACCGGCCGACGCTTTCCGACGAGCAGATGAACGACGTCACCTGGATCGGGTCGAGCTACTTCCTCGACACGCCCGGCTTCTATGACACCTATCGCGCCAAGACCCCACGCACGGGCTGGCCCTACGACGCGACCCGCGATGCAGGGCTGGCACAGGTGGACAGCGGCGGCGGCTATCCGTCCTGCCGGCAGTGGTGGGCCGATGGCGGCCAGGGACTGCGCAGCCGGCTGCTGGCACAGGTCGACCCGGACCTGCTGACCCGCATCGGGCGCTGGGCGGGCTTCCTGTCGCAGAGCGAGGTCAATGACTCGGTGATCCGCGCCGTCGTCTCACCGCGGCAGCAGAAGATGAACCAGGGCGCCGTCTACACCGACTACGGCGGCCAGATCGACAAGACGCTGCCGAACATCGTCACGCGCGGCGCGAGCGACCTGGGGCTGACCGTCGGCTCGCTGGGCTTCTTTCCGGCGATGGACGTGGTGCGCCAGGCGCTGCCGATGGTGCTGACGATGCTCAAGATGGCGCTCGTCATCTGCATCCCGCTGGTGCTGCTGATCGGCACCTACGACCTGAAGACGGTGGTGACGGTGAGCTGCGTCCAGTTCGCGCTGTTCTTCGTGGACTTCTGGTTCCAGCTCGCGCGCTGGATCGACAGCACGATCCTGGACGCGCTCTACGGCTGGGGGTTTGGCGCGGACAGGCCGCACACGAACTTCGATCCGCTGATCGGCCTGAACAATGCGTTCGGTGACATGCTGCTGAACTTCGTCATGGCAACGATGTTCATCGTGTTGCCGACGTTCTGGGTCATGGCACTCGGATGGGCAGGCGTTCGCGCCGGAAACTTCCTGGGCGGTCTCATCACTGGCACGTCCGATGCAAAGTCGGCTGGGGGTAGTGGCTCTCGCCTTGCGATGACGGCTGTATCGAAAGGTGCTGCGAAGTAAGGAGCACTCTCTCGCGTTGATGCGGCAGCTACGGCTCGTCGGGATCGCCCATGTCGATCCGCCAGTCATCTTTGTCGTACAGGCCGACGCCCGAGTGTCCGTCTCTAAGTTCCGGCTGCTTCTCGTCGTCCTCGTCGGCGTTCCGCGCGAGCCATGCGGCGACCACTGCAAAGGCCAGCAGCAGGACGAGCCAGGATACGGTGTAGAGCAGCATGCCAAGTACGGCCAGCTTGACGATCCAGAGCACCGCCGTCGCCGCGCCCGCGGGCACCCCGCGCGTCACCAGCCAGCCGGCGACACGCTGCTCGCGGCGCAGGTATCCACGCCAGGCACGGCCAGCCCCCCGGCCCAGCCGGTGGCTCCAGCGCCCGTTGTGCGTGTTGGTGGTCATGCTCATGTGCCTCGGCTTCAGTGGTGCCTCACCTCGCGGAGTGGCCGGTCGTGGCTTGCCCTCCAGCATAGACCGCGATCAGGAGGGCGGGTTGCGGCTGGCAGAGCCGGGTCGGCCTGGGTCGCAGGGCGATTAGATTCTGCACTATAAATCAAACCTTATGCTACTTTCTCTGCACGTTCTTGCAATGGCTCTAGGGGCTGATTGGATTCCGTGTTATTTTTATAACATGGATGGAAATTCTCGGCACCAGGTAATCAAGCGGCTGCAGGCGGGACTCCCCCGCGGGGCGCCGTTCGACCTTGCCACCCTGAGCCAGTTCGGGGTGTCGCCCCAGCTCGCCGCCCACTATGCCGACGGCGGGTGGCTCGTGCGTCTGGCCCATGGCGTCTATGCCTTCCCGAACGATGAGTTCGGGGTCTACGGCGCGCTGAAGTTCCTGCAACAACGCGTGCCCGGCCTGCACGTCGGCGGCAAGAGCGCCCTGGCCCTGCAGGGGGTGCGGCACAACCTGGGTAGCCGGGAGACGCTGGTGCTGTGGGGCGACGGTCGCTTCGCGTTGCCGGCTTGGTTCACTTCGCGCTTTCCGGCCCGCTATGTCCACGCCCGCCTGTTCGACTGGCCGGATACGGCGCTGGCCAGCAAGACCCTGGCCACGCCGCCTGGCCTGCCCGAGGATCTGCGGGTGGCAGCCCCCGAGCGTGCCGTTCTGGAGCTGCTGTACGAAGCCGGCGTCAAGCAGAGCCTCGAAGAGGCCCGCAACCTCTTCGATGGACTGCGTTCCCCCCGCAAGGACGTGCTCGGGCAACTGCTGTCCTGCTGCGCCAGCGTGAAGGCCGTGCGCCTGTTCCTCACCTGGGCGCGCGAGACCAGCCTCGTGGATGTCGATGCCCTGCTGGAGCAGTACCCGGTTCGCACCGGCAGCAACACGCGCTGGATGAGCCGGCTCGATGACGGCACCTTGCTGAGCCTGAGACCTCATGGATAAGACCTACGCGGACACCGTTCGCCTGCTGCTGGCCGTCGCGCCCGACGTGTTCGCCAACGACATCTTCGCCATGAAGGGCGGCACGGCCATCAACCTCTTCGTGCGGGACATGCCGCGCCTGTCGGTGGACATCGACGTGGTGTACCTCCCGTGGCAGACGCCGCGCGACGAAGCGCTGCAAGCCATCAACCAGGAGCTGGCCGCCATCGCCGCGCGCGTTGCGCCACTGGGCGTGCAGACACGCCTGGTTCGCGCCAAGGACCTGGGAGACACCAAGCTGATCGTCGAGAACGACGCCAGCCAGGTGAAGATCGAGGTCAACGTCGTGTTCCGCGGCAGCGTGCTGCCCGTCGAGCGGCGGCCGCTGAGCGCCAAGACCAGCGATCTGTTCGGCGTCGAGTTCGAGCTGCCGGTTCTGGCACCGGACGAGCTGTACGCCAGCAAGCTGGTGGCCGCGCTGGATCGGCAGCACCCCCGCGACCTGTTCGACGTGTGGCAGCTCTACGAATCGGGCGACATCAGCGACGGCATGGTCGAGTGCTTCGTGATCTATCTGGCGGGCCACAACCGGCCGCCCCACGAAGTGTTGTTCGGCAACGACAAGGACATCGCCGGCGAGTACGAGCGGGCCTTTGTCGGCATGACGGAAGTGGACTGCTCCCTGGAGATGCTGCTCGATGCTCGCGCCAGGCTGCGGCGCGAACTGCCACAGCGACTGAGCACCGCTCACAAGCAGTTTCTGAGCGGGCTGGCGCGCGCAGAACCGGACTGGTCGCTGGTGCAATGCCAACACGCCGCTCAACTGCCGGCACTGCGCTGGAAGCTGAGCAATCTCGAAACCTTCCGCAAGCGCCGTCCCGACGACTTCGCAGCGCAATCCGCCGCCCTCGACACCGGCTTGGGCCAGAGCTGACGAACATCCTGCTGCGCCCCACTTGCCGGGATTGCCCCATGCCGCATTCATCGTGGCACCCGCGAAGCAGCGGCCCTATACCCAAAGGCTTCCGACAAAGGCCAAAGGGCTGGGAAGGGGCAAAGGAAGGGCGCCAAGGGGAAAGGCCCTATCCTGAAAAGGCCAAAAGGCGCCCCGAGCAGCCCGTCATCCGGGGTTCGCCATGCTCTCGCTGTTCCAGCGCAAAAGGGTGCCACCCGCCGCCGGCACACCGCCCACATCCGCCATCGAAACTCCGAAAGGGTCGATGCGGCCGGAGTCGGCCGCATCGCTGCTGGCCACGCCGCGCCGGCAGAAACTGCTGGAACACATCTGGCAGCGCACATCGCTCTCGCGCCGGCAGTTCGCCACGCTCTACCTCGCCCCACTGGAGCGCTACGCCGAGCTGGTCCAGCAGTTCCCGGCCTCCGAGAACCACCACCACGCCTATCCGGGCGGCATGCTGGACCACGGCCTGGAGATCGTCGCCTATGCGCTGAAATTGCGGCAGTCATACCTGCTGCCTGCGGGCGTCACGCCGGAGGCACAGGCAGCCCAGGCCG
This sequence comes from Azoarcus taiwanensis, assembly GCF_012910885.1. Lineage (GTDB taxonomy): Bacteria > Pseudomonadota > Gammaproteobacteria > Burkholderiales > Rhodocyclaceae > Azoarcus_F > Azoarcus_F taiwanensis. The sequence continues at coordinate 7,984 of NZ_WTVM01000032.1, forward strand.
AAGCCTGGACCGCAGGCACGGCCTACGCGGCCCTGCTGCACGACATCGGCAAGATTGCGGTCGATCTGCACGTCGAGCATGCCGACGGCAGCGTCTGGCATCCCTGGCACGGCCCGCTGCGAAAGCCCTACCGCTTCCGTTACCGAAAGGAGCGCGAGTACCGCCTGCATAGCGCCGCCACCGGGCTGCTCTACGCGCGCCTTCTCGATCGGGACATCTTCGACTGGCTCAGCGGCTATCCCGACCTCTGGGCCGCGCTGCTGTACGTGCTGGCCGGCCAGTACGAGCACGCCGGCACGCTCGGCGAGCTGGTCGTGCAGGCCGACCAGGCATCGGTCGCCCAAGAACTCGGCGGCGATCCCAGCAAGGCGCTGGCGGCGCCCAAGCATGCGCTGCAACGCAAATTGCTCGACGGCTTGCGCTACCTGCTCAAGGAAGAATTCAAGTTGAACCAGGCCGGCCCGGCGGACGGTTGGCTGACCCAAGACGCCCTGTGGCTGGTGAGCAAGACCGTCTCCGACAAGCTGCGCGCACATCTGCTGTCGCAGGGCATCGACGGCATCCCGGCGAGCAACACGGCGGTGTTCAACGTGCTGCAGGATCACGGCATCGTGCAACCGACGCCGGATGGCAAGGCGATCTGGAAGGCTGCCGTCACCAGCGACGCCGGCTGGTCGCACGCCTTTACCTTCCTGAAACTCTCGCCGGCGATGATCTGGGATGCCGCCGACCGGCCGGCGCCGTTCGCAGGCCGTGTGCAGGTCGAAGAGGAACAGGCGGAGCCGACGCCGCAGGCGACAACGGTGGCCGATGGGCCGCGCGCCGAAGGCATCGAAGCTGCATCCGCGAGCACGGCGCCGATCGCATCCGCAGCCACGGACATCGGCGTGGCCGCGCTGCTCGACCTGCTGGGCGACACTGCTCCATCCACAGCGCCGGAGATCGCCGAGGCCGAGCCGGCCCCTTCGACCGTGCCCCCGCCGCAGATGAGCCTCGCGCCTTCCCAGGATCGCGCGGAGCCCTCCGGGGCGCACTTCATGGCCTGGCTGCGTCAGAGCATCCAGACGCGCAAGCTCATCATCAACGACGCCAAGGCCCTGGTGCATACCGTCGCCGGTACGACCTATCTCGTCAGCCCCGGCGTGTTCCAGCGCTACGCGCAGGAGTACCTTCAAGTCGCCGCGCTGGCCAAGCAGGAGAAGCTGGAGGGGTGGCAGTGGGTACAGAAGCGCTTCGAGAAGCTGGGACAGCACCGCAAGCAGCCGAGCGGGCTGAACATCTGGACCTGCGAAGTCACGGGGCCGCGCAAGTCGCGCCGGCTGCACGGCTATCTGCTCGCCAGCCCGGAGGCGCTGTTCCGGGAGACGCCGCCAGACAACCCATACCTGCGGCTCCTCAACGAGGCCGCAAAGCGCGAAGATTCAGCCCTTGGGGGCAAGGAGGGGTCGTCTCAGAAAACGGAAAATAAAGCACGTTAAGCTCCAATTTCGCGCAGGTACTGGTACAACGTTTCGCGGCTGATGCCAAATTCACGGGCCAGCTTTGCCTTTTGTTCGCCGGCCTTGACGCGTTGCAGAAGTTCAGCGGCGCGTTCGGGCGAAAGCGCTTTCTTGCGGCCCCTGTAAGCTCCGCGCTGTTTGGCGAGCGCGATGCCTTCCCTCTGCCGCTCGCGGATCAATGCTCGCTCGAACTCGGCGAACGCGCCCATGACCGACAACATCAAGTTCGCCATCGGCGAATCCTCGCCGGTGAAGGTCAGGCATTCTTTGACGAACTCGATGCGCACACCGCGCCTGGTCAGCTTTTGCACAAGGCGGCGCAGGTCATCGAGGTTGCGGGCCAAGCGATCCATGCTGTGCACCACCACCGTATCTCCTTCGCGCACGAAGGCCAGCAGCGAGTCAAGTTCTGGGCGCTGGGTGTCCTTGCCCGATGCCTTGTCGGTGAATACCTTTCCGACTTCGACCTGTTCCAGTTGCCGCTCCGGGTTTTGGTCGAAGCTGCTGACTCGGACGTAGCCGATACGTTGACCTTGCAAGATGCCCCCAAACAGAAAAGTGTCAGGAATAAATCTATGACCTTGAGCAGCCTGTGTCAATAAATTAAGCGATGGAGTCTATCCGGACGTTTCTGGGTAGGCTGTCCTGACGTCAGGTTAGGGCATAGTCTAAGCGGACAGAGCAACGCGCTTGCATCGTTTGATATTTGTAGTATTATTTAAATATGGAAAAGCAAGTCGCAACATCGATCTTCGAATCCCTCTCATCGGGCTTGCGCTTGGACGTGTTCAGGCTGTTGGTCAAGAAGGGGCCAGACGGCATGGTGGCGGGCGAGATTGCGAACGCGCTGGATGTGCCGCCGGCCAACCTCTCTTTTCACCTGAAGGCGCTGTCACAAGCTCGCTTGGTGACGGTTGAGCAGGAGGGCCGCTTCCAACGTTACCGAGCGAACATCCCGTTAATGTTGGATTTGATTGCGTACCTCACCGAAGAATGCTGTTCGGGTAGCCCCGATCAATGCCTTGAACTGCGTACCGCCTCGAAGTGTTCCGAGGAGTTCTTGCCGCTCCTGTCACCCACTCCAGCGAAAGCGACAACATGAATATTCTGTTTCTTTGTACCGGTAACTCCTGCCGTTCCATCCTGGCGGAAGCGACCTTCAACCACTTGGCTCCGACAGGCTGGAAAGCGATGAGTGCGGGAAGTCAGCCGACCGGGACCGTCCATCCGCGTTCCCTGGCGCTCTTGGCGCGTGAAGGTATCGACACGAACGGACTGCACAGTAAATCATGGGACAACCTGCCGCAGGTCCCGGATGTGGTCATCACCGTGTGCTCGAATGCTGCTGGGGAAACCTGTCCGGCGTATCTTGGCGCGGTACTGCGTGCGCATTGGGGTGTTGACGATCCCGCTCATGCCACAGGGACCGAAGCGGAAATCGAAGCCGCGTTCACGACGGCCTACCGTATCTTGCGGCGTCGCATCGAAGCCTTCCTCGCGCTGCCGTTGGCGCAGCTTGCGCACGACCGGACACGCTTGAAGGCGGAACTGGATCGGATTGGGGCGCTTTCGGCGTAGTTTTTTTAACTTATATTTGAATACTTGATGGAGAGTTTAAATGAAGAAGATCGAAGTGTTTGACCCATCGCTGTGTTGCAGCACCGGCGTCTGCGGCGTGGAGGTTGACCAAGCCTTGGTGACTTTTGCTGCTGATGTTGATTGGGCGAAGCAGAACGGCGCGCACATCGAGCGCTACAACCTGGCGCAGCAGCCACAGATGTTTGCCGACAACGCGACCGTAAAAGGATTTTTGCAGCGCTCCGGTCAGGGTGCGCTACCACTGATCCTGGTCGATGGTGAAGTGGCGCTCGCGGGACGTTATCCGAAGCGGGCTGAATTGGCCCTCTGGATCGGCATTGATCAACCGGCAGACGCCGCCAAGCCGGCGACGGGCGGTTGCTGCTCCGGCCCGCGTGGCTGCTGCTGAACAACATGGAGAAAACAATGATGAAATTCCTGCAACTTCCTCCCCGTTTTCTGTTTTTCACGGGCAAGGGTGGCGTCGGCAAGACCTCGATTGCCTGCGCCACGGCCATTCAGTTAGCCGAAGCCGGAAAGCGCGTCCTCCTGGTCAGTACCGACCCGGCATCCAATGTCGGGCAGGTATTTGGTGTCGATATCGGTAATCGCGTCACACCGATTCCGGCGGTTCCACGTCTTTCTGCTCTGGAGATTGATCCCGAGGCAGCGGCCAGTGCCTATCGGGAGCGCCTGGTCGGCCCGGTCCGCGGCGTGCTTCCTGATGACGTGGTGAAGGGCATCGAGGAATCGTTGTCCGGCGCGTGCACCACCGAAATTGCCGCATTTGACGAGTTCACCGCGCTACTGACCAACGCGGCACTCACGGCTGATTACGAGCACATCATCTTTGACACTGCGCCCACCGGCCACACTATCCGCTTGCTGCAACTGCCGGGTGCGTGGAGCGGCTTCCTGGAAGCCGGCAAGGGCGATGCCTCGTGCCTCGGCCCGCTGGCCGGTCTGGAAAAGCAGCGTACACAGTACAAGGCGGCTGTTGAAGCCTTGGCTGATCCGCTGCAAACCCGCCTGGTGCTGGTCGCTCGCGCCCAGCAGGCGACCTTGCGCGAGGTAGCCCGAACCCACGAAGAACTGGCAGCCATAGGCCTCAAACAGCAACATCTCGTCATCAACGGCATCCTGCCTCACGTCGAAGCCGCTACCGACCCGCTGGCCGCTGCAATCCACGAACGGGAACAAACGGCGCTGAAGAACATCCCGGCTACGTTGACTGCGCTTCCGCGTGATCATGTAGAACTCAAGCCCTTCAATCTCGTCGGCCTTGAAGCACTGCGGCAGTTGCTGACCGACCTTCCTCCACAATCACCCGCAGCGGTTGATTCCCCGATCGAACTCGACGAGCCCAGCGTGGCCGAGCTGATCGACGGCATCGCGGCGGATGGACACGGGCTGATCATGTTGATGGGCAAGGGTGGTGTAGGCAAGACAACCCTGGCGGCCGCCATCGCGGTCGAACTGGCGCATCGCGGCTTACCGGTGCATCTGACGACCTCCGATCCTGCTGCCCACTTGACCGACACACTGGATTCCTCGCTCGATAATCTGACCGTGAGCCGAATCGATCCGCATGCCGAGACCGAGCGCTATCGCCAGCACGTCCTGGAAACCAAGGGCGCTCAACTCGATGCCGAAGGTCGCGCGCTGTTGGAAGAGGATCTGCGTTCGCCCTGCACGGAAGAGATTGCGGTCTTCCAGGCGTTCTCCCGCATCATTCGCGAGGCCGGGAAAAAGTTCGTCGTCATGGACACGGCCCCGACCGGGCACACCTTGCTCCTGCTCGACGCGACGGGTGCGTATCACCGCGAAGTGTCACGACAAATGGGCAAGACCGGCGTGCACTTCACGACGCCGATGATGCAATTGCAGGACCCGAAGCAAACGAAGGTACTCGTCGTCACGCTGGCAGAGACGACGCCGGTACTGGAGGCCGCCAACCTGCAAGCTGACTTGCGCCGTGCCGGGATCGAGCCATGGGCCTGGATCATCAACACAAGCGTGGCGGCGGCTTTGGCCAAGTCGCCGTTACTGCGTCAGCGTGCGGCCAACGAGCTACGCGAAATCAGCGCCGTGGCCAATCAGCACGCGGACCGTTACGCGGTTGTCCCGCTTCTGAAGGAAGAACCGATCGGTGCAGAACGACTGCGTGCGCTCATCCATCCCCAAACATAGGAGATCGACCATGTTGATCCGGAATTACATGACGCCCGATCCGGTAACCATTCAACCTGAAACACCGGTTGAGGACATCGCGAGGCTGCTGCTTGCCCATCGCATCAACGGCGTTCCGGTGGTCGACGGCGCTGGTCGGCTGATCGGCGTTGTGACTGCGGAGGACTTGATTCACCGGGGAGCGGACGAACGGCTTGAACCACGTGAATCGATTTGGAAGGAGAATTTCTGGGTTTCCTTTCTTGGCCCAAAGGGGACACAGCGTGACAAGGCCGAGGGGCGTACTGCCGCAGAGGTAATGACCACGGAAGTGCATAGCGTCGCGCCTGCCATGCATCCCTCCGTTGCAGCCCGGCTGATGGTGGATCATCACTTAACGTCCCTTCCTGTCGTGGAGGATGGGAAAGTGATCGGCGTCATCTCCCGGATTGACCTCTTGAGCCTTCTTAAAGAACTCGAAAACCCGCTGAAAAGAGAGAATTGACGTGATTGCCGCACTCCTGATTTTTCTTGCCACTATCGTCCTGGTGATCTGGCAACCGCGCGGGCTGGGCATTGGCTGGAGTGCGACGCTTGGCGCTATCGTGGCGTTACTGTCCGGTGTCGTTCACTTCGGTGATATTCCTGTCGTCTGGCAGATCGTGTGGAACGCCACGGCCGCATTCATTGCCATCATCATCATTAGCCTGTTGCTCGATGAGGCTGGCTTTTTCGAATGGGCAGCCTTGCACGTCGCACGCTGGGGCGGCGGGAAAGGACGTATGCTGTTTGCGCTGATCATCCTGCTGGGTGCAGCCGTCGCCGCGCTTTTCGCCAACGATGGCGCAGCACTGATTCTCACGCCAATCGTCATGGCCATGTTGTTGGCACTGGGGTTCAGTCCGGCGGCAACGCTCGCCTTCGTCATGGCGGCCGGTTTCATCGCAGATGCCGCCAGCTTGCCGCTTGTCGTATCCAACCTGGTCAACATCGTCTCCGCCGACTTTTTCAATATCGGGTTCAATGACTACGCTGCGGTGATGATTCCGGTGAATATTGTCGCCATCATTGCCTCTCTGGCCGTGCTGTCGATCTATTTCCGCCGCAGCATCCCCGCACGCTACGACGTGAATCAGTTGAAACAGCCGAATGAGGCCATTCGCGATGTGGCTACGTTTCGTTTCGGCTGGGTGGTTCTGGCCCTGCTGCTGGTCGGATTCTTCGGCCTTGAGCCGCTAGGCGTGCCGGTTAGCGCCGTGGCTGCCGCAGGCGCCCTGCTGTTGCTCGTCGTCGCTGCGCGCGGGCATGTCATCAGCACCCGCAAGGTGATCCGTGAAGCGCCTTGGCAAATTGTCGTTTTCTCGCTGGGAATGTATCTCGTGGTCTATGGGTTGCGTAACCAAGGCCTGACGGAGCATATCGCAAGGCTGCTGGATTACTTCGCACAAGGCGGTGTATGGGGCGCCGCCTTTGGAACTGGCTTCCTCACAGCGCTGCTGTCCTCGGCCATGAACAACATGCCGACGGTACTGGTGGGCGCCCTGTCCATTGATGCCACAAGCGCAACGGGCGTGGTGAAGGACGCGATGATCTACGCCAATGTGATCGGTAGTGACCTGGGGCCAAAGGTCACCCCGATCGGCTCGCTGGCGACGTTGCTTTGGCTGCATGTGCTGGCGCGCAAGGGAATGACAATCACATGGGGGTATTACTTCAAGGTGGGCATTGTGCTAACCGTCCCCGTACTCGCGGCGACCCTGGCAGCGCTGGCACTGCGCCTGAGTCTCACTTGATGCGCGCGGAGCGCTGTTTGCAGACATACAGTATTGGAGTGAAGAAGGGTGAGCGGCTTGGCGTATGGCTATTCTCTTGAGTGCGGTCATCGGGATACCGCTCTATATCGCCTTTTTTAGCGGAACTGGATTTACTCGGCCATAGAAAGAAAAAGAGCATCCATGCCACGCCGTTCGATCCTGTCCGCCGCCGAGCGTGACAACCTGCTGGCATTGCCGGACGCCAAGGAAGAACTGATCCGTCACTACACGTTCAGCGAAACCGACCTCTCCATCATCCGGCAGCGGCGCGGCCCGGCCAACCGGCTGGGCTTCGCCGTGCAGCTCTGTTACCTGCGCTTTCCTGGTGTCATCCTGGGCGTCGATGAGCCACCGTTTTCGCCCTTGTTGAAGCTGGTCGCCGACCAGCTCAAGGTCAGCATCGAAAGCTGGGACGAGTACGGCCAGCGGGAACAGACACGGCGCGAGCACCTGGTGGAGCTTCAAACAGTGTTCGGCTTCCAGCCCTTCACCATGAGCCACTATCGGCAGGCCGTTCAGTTGCTGACCGAGCTGGCCATGCAGACCGACAAGGGCGTCGTGCTGGCCAGCGCCTTGATCGAGCACCTGCGGCGGCAGTCGGTCATTCTGCCCTCCCTCAACGCCGTTGAGCGGGCGAGCGCCGAAGCGATCACCCGCGCCAACCGGCGCATCTACGAGGCCTTGGCCGAACCACTGTCGGACGCGCATCGCCGCCGCCTCGACGATTTGCTCAAGCGTCGCGACAACGGCAAAACGACCTGGCTGGCCTGGCTGCGTCAGTCGCCCGTCAAGCCGAACTCGCGGCACATGCTGGAACACATCGAACGCCTCAAGGCATGGCAGGCGCTCGACCTGCCTTCCGGCATCGAGCGGTCGGTACACCAGAACCGCCTGCTCAAGATCGCCCGCGAGGGCGGTCAGATGACGCCCGCGGACCTGGCCAAGTTCGAGGCGCAGCGCCGCTACGCGACCCTGGTGGCGCTCGCCATCGAGGGCATGGCCACCGTCACCGACGAAATCATCGACCTGCATGACCGCATCCTGGGCAAGCTGTTCAACGCCGCCAAGAACAAGCATCAGCAGCAGTTCCAGGCGTCCGGCAAGGCGATCAACGCCAAGGTGCGGCTGTTCGGGCGCATCGGTCAGGCGCTGATCGAGGCCAAGCAAGCAGGCCGCGATCCGTTCGCCGCCATCGAGGCCGTCATGTCCTGGGATGCCTTCGCCGAGAGCGTCACCGAAGCGCAGAAGCTCGCGCAGCCCGAGGACTTCGATTTCTTGCACCGCATCGGCGAGAGCTACGCCACGCTGCGCCGCTACGCGCCGGAATTTCTCGGCGTGCTCAAGCTGCGGGCCGCGCCTGCCGCCAAGGACGTACTCGACGCCATCGAGGTGCTGCGCGGCATGAACAGCGACAACGCCCGCAAGGTGCCTGCCGACGCGCCGACCGACTTCATCAAGCCGCGCTGGCAGAAGCTGGTGATGACCGACGCCGGCATCGACCGGCGTTACTACGAACTGTGCGCGTTGTCGGAGATGAAGAACGCGCTGCGCTCAGGCGACATCTGGGTGCAAGGCTCCCGCCAGTTCAAGGACTTCGAGGACTACCTGGTGCCGCCCGCGAAATTCGCCAGCCTCAAGCAGGCCAGCGAATTGCCGCTGGCCGTGACCACCGACTGCGACCAGTACCTGAACGACCGGCTGACGCTGCTGGAAACACAGCTTGCCACCGTCAACCGCATGGCGCTGGCCAACGAGCTGCCGGACGCCATCATCACGGAGTCGGGCCTGAAGATCACGCCGCTCGACGCGGCAGTGCCCGATACCGCGCAGGCCCTGATCGACCAGACCGCAATGGTCCTGCCGCACGTCAAGATCACCGAATTGCTGCTGGAGGTGGACGAATGGACGGGCTTCACCCGGCACTTCGCGCACCTGAAATCGGGCGACCTGGCCAAGGACAAGAACCTGCTGCTGACCACGATCCTCGCCGACGCGATCAACCTGGGCCTGACCAAGATGGCAGAGTCCTGCCCCGGCACAACCTACGCCAAGCTGGCCTGGCTGCAAGCCTGGCACATCCGCGACCAAACCTACGGGGCGGCGCTGGCCGAGCTGGTCAGCGCGCAGTTCCGGCATCCCTTCGCCGAGCACTGGGGCGACGGCACCACATCATCCTCGGACGGCCAGAACTTCCGCACCGGCAGCAAGGCCGAAAGCACCGGCCACATCAACCCGAAATACGGCAGCAGCCCAGGGCGGACGTTCTACACCCACATTTCTGACCAGTACGCGCCATTCCACACCAAGGTCGTGAACGTCGGCGTGCGCGATTCAACCTACGTGCTCGACGGGCTGCTGTACCACGAATCCGACCTGCGCATCGAGGAGCACTACACCGACACAGCGGGCTTCACCGATCACGTCTTCGCCCTGATGCACCTTTTGGGCTTCCGCTTCGCCCCGCGCATCCGCGACCTGGGCGACACCAAGCTCTACATCCCGAAGGGCGATGCCGCCTATGACGCGCTGAAGCCCATGATCGGCGGCCCGCTCAACATCAAGCACGTCCGCGCCCATTGGGACGAAATTTTGCGGCTGGCCACCTCGATCAAGCAGGGCACGGTGACCGCCTCATTGATGCTGCGGAAACTCGGCAGCTACCCGCGCCAGAACGGCCTGGCCGTGGCTCTGCGTGAGCTGGGCCGCATCGAGCGCACGCTGTTCATCCTGGACTGGCTGCAAAGCGTCGAGCTGCGTCGCCGCGTGCATGCCGGGCTGAACAAAGGCGAGGCGCGCAACGCGCTGGCTCGCGCCGTGTTCTTCAACCGCCTGGGCGAAATCCGTGACCGCAGCTTCGAGCAGCAGCGCTACCGGGCCAGCGGCCTCAACCTGGTGACGGCAGCCATCGTGCTGTGGAACACGGTTTATCTGGAACGGGCCGCGAATGCCCTGCGTGGCCACGGCAAGTCCGTTGATGACTCTCTATTGCAGTATCTGTCGCCGCTGGGTTGGGAGCACATCAACCTGACTGGCGATTACCTCTGGCGCAGCAACGCCAAGATCGGCGCGGGCAAGTTCAGGCCGCTACGGCCGCTGCAACCAGCTTAACGTGCTTTATTTTCCGTTTTCTGAGACGACCCCAAGGACAACGACGATCAGGGGTAGCCGTGCGGCCGCTGCGCAGGCCGGCTTCAATCCGCGGATGGGGCCGACTCTGCCAGCTTGGCTTCGGTCAGAGTCATCAAGTGGGCGGAACTGCATTTCAGCGCACGGGCGATCTTGAGGATGAGGGGGAGCGTGGGGACATGCTCGCCGCGCTCGATCTTGCCCATGTGAGACCGCTCGATGCCGGCCATGTGAGCCAGCGTTTCCTGAGCGATACCCTGGTTGGTTCTCTCTTCCCGCACGGCAGCCCCAAACGCGATGGCTGGTTCCGCTTCGTAGGTAGTGGTGCCGGTGGGGCGGCCCCTTTGGATCGAACGCTTTGGCATTGCCAAGAGCGTCGAACACGGTCACGATTTAAACCACGTTAAACTTAACTCATTCAACGGCTTCGAGATCAGTTGCCACGAGTTCACCGCCTGGGGGGAGCTGGACGTGGAATCGAGTGACATCACCGCCGAAATTCGCATGGCCGTCCTCGGCGAATGGGTGCCTCCCCAGCTCGCCGACGTGCTCGCCCTGCAGCGTACCGAAGAGCCGGAGACTCATGCCGTCCTGGCCGGCTGGACAGATCCCGGTCGAGGCGCGGAGCTGCCGGGCGACGGCTTCGACTTCGCCTTGTCTGCGGTTGCCCGGCAGTGGCCTGGCTGGGTATGCGAGCCGCTGTGGCATGACACGCTGGCGGTCGCCGTGGCCAAGCGCTCCCACCTGCTGGCCTACCGTGAAGTGCCGTGCCAGGAAGTGCTCAAGCAGCCGTTGATCTGCTCGCAGTCCACGGCCGATGAACCATGGCGCATGACCGTGCAGCGCGTGTTCGAGAACGCGCTGCAAGAGCGAGAGCAAACGGTGGAGACATTCGATGTGGCGATGACGCTGGTTGCCGCCGGGTACGGGATCGCCATTGCGCCTGCCGCGAGACTGGCGAGCTACCTACGCCGAGGCATCGCCGTGCGGCCGCTGGCCGGCGCACCAACGATCGTGATGGCTTACCTGCTCCGCCGCGATGCTTCCTTGTCGGACACCCAGGCAAGATTCGCCCGCCGCGCGCGCTTGGTGTCCTGACAGATACGCCGGGATCGCGGTTTCGCCACGATCCCGCATTCCTGCTGCTAGGCGACCCCGACTCGCGGCGGGGTCCATTCGCTTTCCTTCACGGCTGTGCTCACTGCCATGACGAGCTTGTCGAGATTGCTGGCCGTCACGCCCTCCAGTGCCGAACGCCCCCGCAGCATCGAGCGCGGCTGCAGCAGTGCATGGTAGATCTGCCAAGGGTCGGCACCCCTGGTCAGCTTGAGGACGGACTGGATCAGCTCGTGCTTGAGTGGGTCGAGGTGCCAGTCCGGCACCCGCTGGCCGCGGTTGCCCACGTTCAACGCCAGCAAGTTGCCCGCCTTGATCTCGTAGCTGATCCACCTGCGGGACTTGCCCGCCATCTTCGCAAACGCAGCGACGGGAAGGTTGTGCGGCGCCTCGAAGACATCGAACAGCTCCATCCTCTCGCGCTGAATGTCCGAAGGCACCAGCGGCGCGGCCGATCGAGGGGGCGGAACCGCCGGCAGCCGATGTGCGGCGGCAGAAACCAACGGCATGGCGTCGCCGGGCTTCGTCACGAGCAGGATTGGCGAAGCGGCAACCGGCGTGGAGGGTGCGCTTGCGGTTTGCTCATTCGGGAACGCGGGAACGCCTTCCAGATGCACGGTGAGCGGCATGCTGGCCGCCTCGACCTGGTTCTGCTCGAAGAGGTCGAGCCGATCGGCCCAGTCCTGCATCATGCGGCGACGCTGCTCCACGTACTGGGCATGGTTGTAGGTCGCGCTGACCTTGTTGGGATCGACATGCGAGAGCTGTGCATCCACCCAGACCTTCGGGTAGCCGATCTCGTTGAGCGCAGTGGACATCGTGCCGCGGATACCGTGTCCGGTCAGGCGTTCCTGATAGCCCATGCGCTTGAGGGCACCATTGAGCGTGTTCTCGCTGATGCGCTTCTTCAAGTCGCTGTCGTGCCGGAACAGGTAGCGCTGGGCCGGCTTGAACTCATCCAGCAGGTGCCGGACGATCTCCATGGCCTGAATCGACAGCGGCACGATGTAGGGCGGGATGTCCTTTGGCTGCTGCCGCTTCTTGCGCATATCCAACTGGAGTTGCTTCACGACGTCGGGCGGGATGATCCACAGCCCGCGGTCCAGATCGAATTGATCCGGCGTCGCCTGTCGCAGCTCGCCGGTTCGCACGCCGGTCAGCAGCAATAGCCGAAGCCCGAGTTGGGTCTGCCGCCTGCCGCGATAGCTGCGCAGCCGCTGCAACAGCTTCGGCAGCTCGGCCATGCGCAGGAACGGGTTGTGGTTGACAGGTGGCAGCGGCAGCGCCACCACATCGAGATCGGAGGCCGGGTTCTGCTCCAGGCCCGGCACGATCACCAGCGCGTAACGGAACAGTTGGTTGAACCACGTCCTGACTTTCTCGGCGACGGAGAGCGCCCTGCGCTTCTCGATCTTGGCGATCACCTCCAAGAGGTCGGGACGCTTGATCTCATAGATCGACCGTTTGCCCAAGGTGGGCAGCACATCCTTGTCGAAGATGCGCGGAAGTATCGAGAGGGTCGTCTGCCGGCCTTCCTTGAGGCTGAGCCCGCGATGCTTGAGCCACTTGCGATACACCGCCTCGAAGGTGTTTTCGTCGGCGAGTCGGACAGCAGTGCGCTTCTGCTTGCGGTGAACGCGAGGATTGGTGCCTTTGGCCAGCAGGGCGCGCGCTTCGTCGCGTAGGCTGCGGGCCTCGCGAAGCGTCACCTCCGGGTAGGTGCCGAGCGACATCCGCTTCTGCTTGCCCGCCCAGTAGTAGCGGAAGTGCCAAGTCCTGCCCCCTGCAGCGGTGACGGCCAGGGAGAGGCCATCCAAGTCAGGGAGGGTGTATGCCTTGCCTGTTGCCTTGGCCTGTCGAACGGCCAGGTCTGAGAGTGCCATGCTCTTGCTCCTGAACATGAGTCAGGAACCAGATGCTGGTCACGTCGACCTCGCCCCTCCATCAACAATCCGGAATCAGCCGCGCCCGCAAAAATGGACTTGTTTGTGGACTTAAAAGTCCCGGCTGTAGGCGGATCGCAGTGGACTACGGCAGAACATCAAAGAGAGGAAAAGTCTTTGTGCGGCAACGACTTGCAGACTCTCTTGGACTTCTGCGGAAGTCCGCAGATTGATACAGTGGAGCGGGTGAAGGGAATCGAACCCTCGTATGCAGCTTGGGAAGCTGCCGTTCTACCATTGAACTACACCCGCGATGCGCTGTTCGCAACAAGGTCGCTATTCTAATCACCGTTCTCGAGGCCGTCGAGGGGTTCGGCGGGGCAATCTGGGGTCGTGCTAAACTTCAACGCCTATTCGTGGTCTGTCGTCACGCATGATCCAAGTCACTATCAACGGCCAGTCCGAAACCCTCGACGCTTCGCTGTCGGTGCTCGGTTTGCTCGAGTCCCGCGGACTCGCGGGCAAGCGGGTCGCGGTGGAACGCAACGGTGAGATCGTACCCAAGGGGCGACATGCCGAGACAAGGCTCGTCGAGGGCGATCAGATCGAGATCGTGGTTGCGGTGGGCGGCGGCTGAGCGTCGCATTTCGCATTTCTTTTCCAGCGCGTGCGGCACGAGTCTGTCGCACCGAATTTCGACAGGCTTGTGATGAACGATTCCCTGGTCATAGCGGGCAAGTCCTACGGCTCCCGCCTGCTGGTGGGTACCGGCAAGTACAAGGATTTCGATGAGACCCGGCGTGCGATCGACGCCAGTGGTGCCGAGATCGTCACCGTGGCGATCCGCCGCATGAACATCGGCCAGAACGCCGACGAGCCGAACCTGCTCGACGTGCTGCCGCCGGATCGCTTCACCATTCTGCCCAACACCGCCGGCTGCTACTCCGCTGACGATGCAGTGCGCACGCTGCGACTGGCGCGCGAGCTGCTCGACGGCCATGCGCTGGTCAAGCTCGAGGTGCTGGGCGACCCGAACACCTTGTTCCCCAACATGCCCGAGACGCTGAAGGCTGCCGAAACACTGGTAAAGGATGGTTTCGACGTGATGGTGTATTGTTCGGACGATCCGATCCAGGCCCGCATGCTCGAGGACATTGGCTGTGTCGCGATCATGCCGCTGGCCTCGTTGATCGGCTCCGGGATGGGCATCCTCAACCCGTGGAATCTGCGTTTGATCATCGACGCGGCCAAGGTGCCGGTGATCGTCGATGCCGGTGTCGGCACCGCGTCGGACGCAGCGATCGCGATGGAGCTCGGCTGCGACGGCGTCCTGATGAATACTGCGATCGCCCAGGCGCGCGACCCGGTGCGTATGGCCGGCGCAATGAAGAAGGCGGTCGAAGCCGGGCGGGACGCCTATCTCGCCGGTCGCATGCCGCGCAAACTCTACAGCGCCGATCCGAGCTCCCCGACGAGCGGACTGATCGGTTCCTGATCCATCCGGCGGACCGGATTCCGCTGCCACACGAGCCCGCCGCGATCACGGCGGGCGTGCACCGCATGACACAAACGACACAAATGGATGCGCCCCAGGTTGATGCCGAGGCGTCCGAGCCGGCCAGGTTCTCGAGTCGCTCGATTCGCAGCTTCGTACTTCGCCAGGGTCGCATGACAGCGGCTCAGCAACGCTATCTCGACGAGTGGGTGCCAAAGATCGGTATCTCCTACCAGCCTGAGCCGATCGACCTCGGTGAAGTCTTTGGCCGCGAAGCGCCAAGGATTCTCGAGGTTGGTTTCGGCATGGGGGAGAGCACGGCTGCGATCGCCGAGGGACGCCCGGACGAGGACTTTCTCGCAATCGAGGTGCATGGCCCCGGGGTGGGGAATCTGTGCAAGCTGATCGCCGAGAAGAGCCTGTGCAACCTGCGCATCATGCAGCATGACGCGGTCGAGGTGATGCGCGACATGATTCCCGAGGGCGCACTTGCCGGGGTGCATGTGTTCTTTCCCGACCCCTGGCACAAGAAGCGCCATCACAAGCGGCGCATCATCCAGGCGGAATTCGTCAAGCTGGTGGCGTCACGGCTCGCCCCCGGGGGCTACCTGCACTGTGCGACTGACTGGCAGGAGTACGCCGAGTGGATGCTCGATATCCTGTCGGCGGAGCCCCTGCTCGAAAACACCGCTGCCGACTACGCTCCGCGCCCGGCCTACCGCCCGCTGACCAAGTTCGAACAGCGCGGGCTGCGGCTAGGGCACGGCGTCTGGGATCTGGTTTTCCGTCGGCGCTGAGCCAGCGCCAGGTACGATCAGGAACTAACAGGAGTCCAAGCTCATGTTCAAGGCATTGTTCGGATTCATCGGTCGGGTGCTCTACTACACTTGGCGCTGGCTGGATGCACTGCGCCGAGGCTTCCTGACCCTGGTCTTTCTCCTTGTGATCGGTGTGATCATCGCGCTGGTGTGGCGGCCGGAGGCCGAGTTGCCCGAGGGCTCGGTGCTTGTGCTGCGCCCGGCAGGCGCGCTGGTCGAACAGGCGCGGCTCGAGGATCCGCTGGAGCTGCTGCGTCCGGCCGGCTCCCGTGTGTCCCAGACTTCGTTACGCAACCTTCTCGATGCAGTAAATGCCGCGCGAGACGACAGCCGCATTCGCGCCCTGGTGATCGAAACCGACCAGTTGTCGGCCGGCGGCCTGTCCAAGCTCGCCGAATTGCGCGCGGCGATCGAGGCCTTCAAGGAGAGCGGCAAACCGGTGATCGCGCGCGGCGAGCGCTTCAGCCAGGGTCAGTATTACCTTGCCAGCGTCGCCGATGAGGTCCATCTGTCGCCCGATGGTTTCGTGCTGTTGCGAGGTCTGGCGCGCTATGTCACTTATTTCAAGAACGCGCTCGACACGCTGGGTATCAAGGTGCATGTGTTCCGCGTCGGCGAGTACAAGTCCTTCAGCGAGCCCTTCACCCGTACCGACATGTCGGAAGAGGATCGCGCCAACTCCCGCGACCTGCTCGACGGGTTGTGGAACGTGTTCCGTGAGGACATCGCGGCGAGCCGGGGTCTCGAACCGGAAGCGCTCGACCACTACATCATGGACTACGGTGCGGCGCTCTCGGCGGCAGGTGGCGACGCTGCGCAGGCGGCGGTGGCGGCAGGGCTGGTTGATCGGCTCAGCACTCGCGACGAGTGGCGCACCTTGTTGCGCCAGCGCTATGCCGTCGACGGCGAGGATGAGGCGGAAGAGGGCGACGACGGCCTGCGGGCGGTCGGCGTGTCACGCTATCTGAGCCATGTCCGAAGCCAGCCCACGCCTGACGCCAAGGTGGCGGTGCTGGTGGCGCAGGGCTCCATTGTCGATGGCTCCGGCTCCCCCGGATCGGTCGGCGGCGATGCGCTCGCACGCCTCATCCGCGATGTGCGCGAAGACGATTCGATCAAGGCGCTGGTGATCCGCATCGACAGCCCCGGCGGCAGTGCGTGGGCTTCCGAGTTGATTCGCCGTGAATTGGAAGTCACTCGGGCAGCCGGGAAACCGGTGGTGGCCTCGATGAGCTCGACGGCGGCTTCCGGCGGGTACTGGATTGCAGCCGGGGCAGACGAGATCTGGGCCCATCCGGTGAGCCTGACCGGATCGATCGGCATCTTTGCGATGATTCCAAACTTTGCCGAACCCTTCGAGCGACTTGGACTCACCGTCGATGGTGTCGCGACCGGACCGCTTGCGGGCGCCTTCGATCCCCGGCGACCGGTAGAGCCGATGGCTGCCGAGGCTTTTCAGATCGCCATCGAGCACGGTTATCGGCGATTCATCGACACCGTCGCCCGCGCACGGGACATGCCGCCACGCGAGGTCGATCTGGCCGCCAGAGGGCAGGTGTGGACCGGTGAGGCCGCCAGCAAGCTGGGATTGGTCGATGGCCTGGGTGGCCTCAACGACGCGGTGCTTGCAGCGGCTGCGCGCGCCGGGCTGAGCGAGTTCGACGTGGTGTGGCCCGAAGGGCGTCTGTCGCCACGCGACCTGTTGTTGCGCCGCTTCAGCGAGATCCTCGGGCTGCAGCGTGTCGACACCGCGCCGGCGACCGTGTCGGCACTGGGACAGTTGCTCACCGGCCTGCAGCGCGATGCCGAAGCCCTGCTCGAGTGGAACGACCCGCAGCATCTTTACACGCACTGTCTTTGCGAGGGGCCGTAGGGAGACGGATTTGTGGTCGAACGCACCATCCGAAGCCGGTCAATGCGTCGTACGAGGGCCGGAGCGCAATAGGATGTGCTGAGCGGAACGCGAAACGCACCGTCGGAGCGCAGACCGAAGCGGCAATGTGCGGGTTTCTAAGCTGCTTCGGCTTCCGGCAGGAATAGCGCCAGCAAGTCGTTCAGAAAGCGTTGACCTTGTTCGGTGGGTCGCAAGGTCAGCGGATCGGCGGCGAGCAGGCCCGCGGCGACCGCCTGATCGATCCGGTCCGCGATGACCGAAAGCGGCAGCCCGGTTCGGGCGGAGAAGAGCGCCGTCGGCACGCCGTCGGTGAGCCGCAGCGCGTTCATCAAGAACTCGAAGGGCAGCTCCGCTGCGGCCACTTCGCGCCGCTCCTGCACGAAATCCCGCCGCGCAGCCGCCTCGAGGTAACGTGTTGGGTGCTTGTGGCGCATCTCGCGCACGATGCCCTCGTGGCTGGAGAGCTTGCCGTGGGCGCCGGCGCCGATGCCGAGGTAGTCGCCGAACTGCCAGTAGTTGAGGTTGTGTCGGCACTGCTGGCCGGGGCGGGCGAAGGCCGAGGTCTCATAGTGCTCGAATCCGGCTGCGGCAAGGCGGTCCTCGATGGCCTCCTGCATGTCGGCCGACAGGTCGGAGTCTGGCAGCGGTGGCGGACTGTGTGCAAACGCGGTGTTCGGCTCCAGCGTCAGGTGGTAGGCCGAAACGTGGCTGACGCCGGTCGCGATCGCGATGTCGATGTCGCGCATTGCGGCGGCCATGTTCTGCTCGGGCAGGGCGTACATGATGTCGAGATTGACCCGCTCGAAGTTCGTCAGTGCGATATCGACCGCGCGTCGGGCCTGGTCGGCATCGTGAATTCGACCGATGCGCGTCAGCGCCGCGTCGTCGAAGCTCTGGATGCCGATCGACAGGCGATTCACCCCTGCTGCGCGGTAGTCGCGGAATCGCGCGGCTTCGAAGGTGCCGGGGTTGGCTTCCAGCGTGATCTCTGCCATCGGGTCGAGCGGGAGCAGGGTGCGCACCGCGGTGAGCAGACGGTCGAGCGCAGGCGCCGACATCAGGCTCGGGGTGCCGCCACCGATGAACACTGTATGCACCCGGCGCCCCCACACCTGTGGCAGCGCGCTTTCGATGTCTGCGACCAAGGCGTCTATGTAGCGCGCCTCCAGTCCGGTGTCCGGCGTGGCGTCGCCGCGCAGGGTATGCGAGTTGAAATCGCAGTAGGGGCACTTGCGCACGCACCAGGGGTAGTGAATATAGAGCGCGAGCGGCGGCGAGGCGGTGAGCTGTATCCGTTGTCCGGTGCCTGCCGGCTCGAGGCGAACCGCGTGCGCCGGCGTGATGGGAATGGTCTTGCGTGTCACGGGTGAGGATGCCAGGTTCAACCCATGTGTCGGCTCAGGCGGTCGAGCAGATGACGCATTGCCGCGCCGCGGTGGCTGAGCGTGTTCTTGAGGGGCGGGTCGAGTTCGGCCGCGGTCTGTTCGAGTTCGGGCACATAGAACAGCGGGTCATACCCGAAGCCGCCTTCGCCACGTGGTGCCTCGAGGATCGTGCCGTGCCATTCCCCGTCGGCGATCATCGGCTGTGGGTCGGCGGCGTGGCGGACGATGACCACCACCGAATAGAAATAGGCGCGGCGGTCTTCGACATTGGCCAGCCGTTCGACCAGCAGCGCGTTGTTGCGCGCGTCGGACTTGGGTTCGCCCGCGTAGCGCGCGGAATGCACGCCAGGGGCGCCGCCGAGAGCACTGACGCACAGGCCGGAGTCGTCGGCGATGGCCGGCAGCCCGGTGTGCTCGGCGGCATGACGCGCCTTGGCGAGTGCATTCTCGACGAAGGTGGCGTGAGGTTCCTCCGCTTCGCCGACGCCGAGATCGGACTGCGGCACGACCGTGATGCCGAGTGGTGCGAGCAAGGCGGCGAGTTCGGCGGCCTTCTTGCCATTATTGCTGGCGAGCACTAGCGTTTGAAACATGTCAGATCCCGAGGGTTTGCTTCTGCATTTCGACCAATTGCGCGATCCCGCGTTCGGCCAGTTCGAGCAGGGCATTGAGTTCGACACGAGAGAAAGGATGGCCTTCGGCGGTGCCCTGCACCTCGATGAAGCCGCCCTTGCCTGTCATGACGACATTCATGTCGGTATCGCAGGCCGAATCTTCCGGGTAGTCGAGATCGAGCACCGGTACGCCGTCGACGACCCCGACCGATACCGCGGCCACCATGTCGCGCATGGGGTTGGCGGCGAGTGTGCCGTTGGCGACCAGAAGGTTCAGTGCGTCATGCACCGCGACACAGGCACCGGTGATGGATGCGGTGCGGGTGCCCCCGTCGGCCTGCAGCACGTCACAGTCGATGATGATCTGACGTTCGCCCAGTGCAGTCATGTCCACCACCGAGCGCAGACTGCGGCCGATTAGGCGCTGGATTTCCTGGGTGCGACCACTTTGCTTGCCGCGTGCGGCCTCGCGGGCGCTGCGCGTGTGGGTGGAGCGTGGCAGCATGCCGTACTCGGCGGTGAGCCAGCCCTGTCCCTTGCCGCGCAGGAAGGGCGGCACCGACTCTTCGACGCTGGCGGTGCACAGCACCCGGGTGTCGCCGAACTCGATGAGCACCGACCCTTCGGCGTGTCGGGTGAAGTCGCGCGTGATGCGCACCGGGCGCAGTTGGTCGGCCTGGCGTTGGCTTGATCTCATTGGCTTCCTATTTGCTGTATTTGCTGATGGCCGCGTTGATCTCGGCGATTGCCCGTTCGATCTCGTCGTCGGTGAGATCGAACTCCTTGGTAGCGCCTCTTCCGCGGTCGAAGGTGTCAAGACGGGTGGTGAAGTCGTTCAACGCGAGAGTCCGGGTTGATACCGAGTCGGCCTGCTCGGGCTGCTCGTCGTCATGCCAGCACATCGTGATCAACGAGAGATTGTCGCAGGTCTTGCCGCCTAGTATTTCAGCCTCGTCGAGCAGGCGCGGGGCGCTTGCCATGACGTTGGAGCCCGCCATGCGGATGACGCCAATGTCTCCAACCGGCCCCCACAAGCCGTCGGTGCACAGCGCGATGACGTCACCATCGCGGAGGGCGAAGCGGCGCGAAAAATCGATCTGCGGTGCGTGGCTGCCACCCAGGCAGCTGTAGATCCGGTTGCGCCCGGGGTGGCGGGCGGCCTCTTCGGCGTCGATCAGCCCTTGGTCGAGCATGAGCTGCACGCGCGAGTGATCGCGGGTTTGTGCGACGACGTGACCACGCCGCACGATATACAGGCGCGAGTCGCCGGCATGTGCCCAGTAGGCGTCACCGTCCTGCACGATGCACGCGACGATGGTCGTTCTCGGGGCCTCGGGCAGGTCCTTGTCGAAGGCGTAGTCGAGGATGGCGCTGTGTGCCCTGTTCAGCGTCTGCGACAGGAATATCACCGGGTCGGCAATCGTCGGCGTGGCTTCGCTTTGAAAGGTCTGCACGATGAACTGCACCGCAATCTGGGCCGCCACTTCGCCGTGCAGGTGGCCGCCCATGCCATCGGCGATGACCATGAGCAACGCGTCTCGCGAATAGCAGTAGGCGTTGCGGTCCTGATTGGACTTGCGTTTGCCGATGCGGCTTTCCTGGTAGATCGTGAACTTCACTGGCTATCCTCAGGCGCGCCCGATGAAGGATTTGAGACGGGTGCCGATGTCGGTGAACCATGTGGCCGGCATGGCTTCACCAGGTTGCTTGCGCATCAGGGCCTTCTGCAATGAATACACGCTCTGCGGTCGGGCGAGCGGGTCGAGCGCGAGACACCAGTCTATGGTTTCGAGTAATTGTTCTGAATAGCGCCCGGAGTGCGTGCGGCTCAGCGACGTCAGAGTGTCGTTCTTGCTACGTTCGTCCGCGCGCGGCGGTGCGGTGCCGACCACGCAGGCGTAGAGGCTCGCGCCCACACTGTAGATGTCACTCCAGGGGCCGAGGGATTCACGGTCGCCATACTGCTCAGGGGAGGCGAAACCGGGTGTATACATCGGTTTGAGAAAGGCCTGACCAGTCAGCAGCGTCTGCCGAGCCGCACCGAAATCCAGCAGCACCGGCGTGCCGTCGGTTCTCAGGTAGATGTTTGACGGCTTGATGTCCAGATGCAGCAGCTTGTGGGAATGGACTTCGCGCAATCCGTTGAGCATGCGCGTGAACACCGCGCGGATGAATCGCTCCCGCACCTCGCCCTTGTGCTTCTGGATGTACTGATGCAGCGTTCGACCGTGCTCGAACTGCATCACCATATACACCGTGCCGTTGGCGCGAAAGAAGTTGAGCACCCGTACCACGTTGGGGTGCATCAGTTTGGCGAGTGAGCGCCCTTCTTCGAAGAAGCACTTCATGCCGTAGCGGAAGGCCGGCATGTTCTCGGCCGATATCTGCGGCGCGATGTCGCCCTCGCTGCGCAGAGCCAGCGAGTTGGGCAGGTATTCCTTGATCGCCACCGGGGTGTCGTCTTCGTCGTAGGCGAGATAGACAATGGAGAAACCTCCCAGCGAGAGCTGCCGCTCGATACGGTATTGTTCGAGCTGGAATCCTGTCGGCAGGGGGCTATTAGCTTGAGGTGGCATCTGCAAGAAGGCTACTATTGTCGCTTTACCAGTGTCCGGCGCGAACTTGGCCGTTCATTCTCCGCCATGGCTAATAGTCCTGGGGCTGGACACGATCCCCATCGAATATTTCAGATACGGGAAACGCAGTTTAACGGATAACTGCAATATCCCGGAGGGCTTGCTCCATGGTTCACAGCATGACAGGTTTTGCGGTGCAGTCGCGTGACGTGGCTGGCACGCAGATCAGTTTCGAACTGCGCAGCGTCAACTCGCGTTTTCTCGATCTGTTCTTTCGCGTCGGCGAAGACTTGCGGACCACCGAGCCGGTGATTCGAGAACTGATTACCGCCCGCCTGAAGCGTGGCAAGGTCGAATGCCGCCTCAACCTCCAGCAGCGTAGCGGTGCGGAACGTTCGCTCGCGGTCAACGCCGAGTTGCTTGACCAGCTCGCGGGCGCCCAGCAGTCGGTGCGCGAACGATTTCCGGAGGCGGGTGGCCTCTCGGTCGGTGAGATCCTGCGCTGGCCTGGGGTGCTCGCGGAAGATGCGGTCGACAGCGACGCGTTGCAGGCTGCGGTCGCCGAGCTTGCGCGCGCGGCGCTAGACGAACTCGTCGCCAGCCGGGCACGCGAAGGCGAGAAGCTGGCAGTGATGATTCGCGAGCGCCTGGTGCGCATGCGAGAACTGGTCGCGCTGGTCGAGCCGCGAGTGCCGCAGATTGTCGCCGAGCATCAGGAGCGTCTCGCCGCCCGCCTGCGCGATGCGGCCGCCTCGCTCGACGAGGATCGCATCCGCCAAGAGGTCGCGATGTTCGCCCAGCGGGTGGATGTGGCCGAGGAGCTCAACCGCCTGGTCGCGCACATCGAAGAGGTGGACCGGGTGCTCGCCAAAGGGGGTACGGCCGGCAAGCGGCTCGACTTCCTGATGCAGGAACTCAACCGCGAGGCCAACACCCTGGCGTCGAAGTCTGCGGCCAGCGATGTGTCGGGCGCAGCGATGGAGATGAAGGTGCTCATCGAGCAGATGCGCGAGCAGGTGCAGAACATCGAGTGAGCCTAGCGCGAGCGATAACGGCTTGGCGCCTGCCCGGTCCACTTGCGGAAGGCGCGGAAGAAGGCCGAGGTGTCGGTAAAGCCGAGATCATGGGCGAGCTGGCTTACCGGCACGTTTTCGCGCTCCAGACGGGCGAGCGCGATGTCGCGGCGCAACGCGTCCTTGATTGCGCGAAAACTCGAACCCTCCTGCACCAGACGTCGGTGCAGAGTGCGTGGCGACAAATGCATGTCGGCGGCGATGTCGTCGATGCCGGGCGAAGCCGGCAGTGCCGCGGCCAATGCGTCGCGAACCTGGCGAACGGTTTCGCGGTCGCGCCGGTAAAGCATGGTCAGGGTTTCCGGCCCGTTTTGCAGGAAGGATTCGAGCGCCGCGTCGTCCCTCCGGATCGGCAGATCGAGCAGGTTGGCATGGAAGCTCGCCTCGAGTGCGCTGGCGTCAAAGCTCGAATTGGCGGTATAGATGAGCGCGTAGTCGTCGGCATGGGTGGGGCGTGGGAACGGGAAGGCGACCGAGCTCAGCGAGAGGCTGCGCGCCACCAGCCAGCATGCGAGGCCGTGCACCAGCCGTAACAGCCATTCGAATGCGAACACGCGGCGGGCATCGTCCCGTGAGTGGCCGACGCGGCTTTGTTCGACGATGCGCAATAGCGCCCAACTGTGGGTGCGCTCGACTTCCAGCCTCAGATCAGGGAGTACGACCGCAAGATAGCGCGCGCAACGCTCCAGCGCGATGCCGAGCGACGGACTGCCGATCATGCCGCGACACAGGAATTCGAAGGTCCCGGGTCGCAGCGAGGTGTTCAACAGCCCAAAAGCCTCGTCGCCCAGGTGCTCGGTCACCGACTTGTACAGCGTCGCGTAACTGCGCAGCGCCACCCGTGCTCCGGGATTGTCGATTGCCGCTGGAGGAATGCCGGCCCCGCGCAGCAGATCGTCGACATTCTCGCCGCGAGAGCGCATCCCGGAGAGCATGCCGGTGACGAAGCCGATCGACACCGTTGCGCCGCTGTTACGGGTGGCGGAATCCGCAGTGGTCACTGTTTGTGCTGCGATGTCGCCTGACATACGGGCTGAATGAAGTTGGCAGAATTTGCATGATATCAGTCAGGCATGGTCATGGCGCAGGCGGCGGCGGGCGTCTAGACTTGAACGCTGAGACAAGATGCAGCACGCGTCGAACGATGCGTGCCTGCCCGAACCGCAAACCTTGCTGACAGGACAAGAAGCCGCCATGACCGATCTCGCCGTTGCCAACAAGCTCGCGACATACAAACCCAAGAACAAGGTCCGCTTCGTCACCGCCGCCGCGCTGTTCGACGGCCATGACGCATCGATCAACATCATGCGGCGGATTCTTCAGTCCACCGGCGCCGAAGTCATTCATCTTGGGCATAACCGCTCGGTCGGCGAGATCGTCAATGCCGCGCTGCAGGAAGACGTACAGGGCATCGCGATCACCAGCTACCAGGGTGGTCACGTCGAGTTCTTCAAGTACATGATGGATCTGCTCAAGGCCAACGGCGGCGAGAAGATCAAGGTGTTCGGCGGCGGCGGTGGCGTGATCGTGCCGGCCGAGATCAAGGATCTGCACGCCTATGGCGTGACCCAGATCTTCTCGCCGGACGACGGCGCCAAGCTCGGTCTGCAGGGCATGATCAACAGCGTCGTCGAGCGTTGCGATGTGGACCTGACCCACGAAGCCCCGGCCAAGTCGGCTGACCTGATCAAGGCGCTCAAGGCCGGTGACCGCCGGGTGCTCGCCAAGGCGATCACCGCGCTCGAAAACGGTGGCTACGGCGACGACGTCAAGGCCGCGCTCAAGGAGGCCGCGGCCAAGCTCACCACCCCGACGCTGGGCATTACCGGCACCGGCGGTGCGGGCAAGAGCTCGCTCACCGACGAGCTGGTGCGTCGCTTCCGCCTCGACCAGCAGGACAAGCTCAAGCTTGCGATCATCTCCATCGACCCCTCACGCAAGCGCACCGGCGGCGCGCTGCTGGGCGACCGCATCCGCATGAACGCGATCGAGCACGAGAATATCTACATGCGCTCGCTCGCCACCCGCGACACCGGCTCGGAAGTCTCGGCCGCGCTGCCCGAGGTCATCGCGGCGACCAAGCTCGCGGGTTTCGACCTGGTCATTGTCGAGACCTCCGGCATCGGTCAGGGCAACGCCGCCATCGTGCCCTTCGTCGATCTGTCGCTGTATGTAATGACGCCCGAGTTCGGCGCCGCGAGCCAGCTCGAGAAGATCGACATGCTCGACTTCGCCGATTTCGTCGCGATCAACAAGTTCGACCGCAAGGGCGCGGACGACGCGCTGCGCGACGTGCGCAAGCAGTACCAGCGCAACCGCGAACTGTTCTCTTCGCCCACCGAGCAGATGCCGGTGTTCGGCACCATGGCCGCGCGCTTCAACGATGACGGCGTAACCGCGCTGTATCAGACCATGCTGCCGGCACTGATCGACAAGGGGCTAAAGGTCAAGCCGGGCAAGCTGCCCAAGGTCACTACTCGCTCCTCGTCGATTGGCCGCGCCATCGTGCCGCCGGAGCGCACCCGCTACCTGGCCGAAATCGCCGACACCGTGCGTGACTATCACAAGCATGTGGAGCAACAGGCCCGCGTCGCGCGCGAGCGCCAGTCGCTGAAGATCGCCAAGGGCTTGTTCGAGCAGTGCGGCAAGCCGGCCGAAAACTTTGATGAACTGATCAACTGGAAGGACGGCGAACTCACTCCCGCTGCGAAGAAACTGCTCGAGCAGTGGCCGACCGAGAAGGCGCTCTACGC
>NZ_WTVM01000330.1 GCF_012910885.1 Azoarcus taiwanensis
CAGCCGTATCGGGCGCAGACCAAGGGCAAGGTCGAGTCCGGCGTGAAATACGTCAAGCGCAACTTCGTGCCGGGGCGCAGCTTCGTCGATCTGGAGGACTTCAACCAGCAACTGATGCGCTGGCAGGCCGAGATCGCCGACTTGCGCATCCACGGCACGACGCACCAGCGACCGATCGATCGCTTTGCCCAGGAGGCCGCCGCCCTGGTGCCCACCGCAGGGCAGGCGAGCT
>NZ_WTVM01000033.1 GCF_012910885.1 Azoarcus taiwanensis
GAACTGGAACCGGTGTTCGCACAACGCGACGATCCCTCGGGTCGTCACCATTTCGGCTCCCGCATCGTGTTCGCTCGTGATGGCAGTCTTTTCGTCGGCTTGGGCGACCGTTTCTTTCATCGTGACCAGGCGCAGACCCTGGACAACCATCTTGGCAAGGTGGTGCGGGTGATGGCCGACGGTGCCATTCCGGATGACAACCCGTTCGTCGGCCAAGCCCGAGTGCTGCCCGAGATCTGGTCCTACGGCCATCGCAACATCCAGGGTGCGGCCCTGCATCCCGAAACTGGCGTGTTGTGGACGCACGAACATGGTCCGCAGGGTGGTGATGAAGTGAACATTGGCGTGGCGGGTGCCAACTACGGCTGGCCTGTCGTGACTTACGGTCGCGAATACATGACCGGTGCGCGCATCGGTGAGGCCACTGAAAGGGATGATGTCGAGGCGCCGGTCGTGCAGTGGACGCCCTCGATCGCGCCGTCCGGCATGGCCTTCTATACCGCCGATCGGATACCGGAGTGGCAGGGCAACCTCTTCGTCGGCGCCTTGCGCGGACAGTCACTGTTTCGCCTGGTACTCGACGGAGATCAAGTCGTGCATCAGGAGCGACTGCTGACCGAGCTGAACAGCCGTATCCGCGATGTGCGTCAGGGGCCGGACGGGCTGCTCTATCTGCTCGACGAGTCGAACGGGCGGATTCTGCGGATCGAGCCGGCCGGCTGAGTCGCACGCTCCTGCGTCGAGGCGCCTGTCCCGACTGTCGGACGCGCCAAACTGTGACGAAGTGCTTAATGCTCGGATGCGACTTCGGGCAAGATGCCGCCCTTCCCAACGGTTACTACGCTTGCCGATGATTTCGAGTTCCGCCCGGCGTCGTCTGGCGCTTTTCGCTTCGGCGACATTATTCACGCTGCTCGTCACCGCGCTCTCGCGATACTCGTCGCCGTCCGGAGAGGCGTCGCTGATCTGGCCGGTCACCGGTCTCGTGGTCGGATTCTCGCTGGCCGCGGGGCGTTTCTGGGCTGCGCCGGTCGCTGTCGGCGCCTTTGCCTGGGCGGCGATGGCTGGATTGACCCCAGTCCTGTGGGCGCTGCTGGTGCTGGAGGTTCTGGTCACGGCCTGGGTCGTCGGTGCCTGGCCGGACCGGCTTCCTCTCATCGGAGTGAGCGCTTTTCGGCGACTGATGACCGTCTACTTTCGCGGCGCCATTCTTGGTGCCGGCGTCGCAGCGGTCATCGGCGGTGGCGCGCTGGCATGGAGCGGACTCTACCCGGATTACGCTTCGTGGGAGATCGTGCTCGTTTACTGGGTTGCAGCGGCAATCGGCGTCGTCTTGTTCGCTCCCCTGCTGCTCGATGCGCTCGCGCAGCGTGGGCGGTTGGTTGGCGAGGACGGCCTGTTCCTGCGCAAGTGGTCGGTTGCCGCCCTGCTGGTCCTTTTGCTCGCTTTCGTCACACGGGCCGAGTACGGCTGGATGGTCAGCTATCTGCTCGTTCCGCTGCTGATATGGGCAGCCTTGCGATCCTCGCCGATGGTTGTCAATGGCTTGATTGTGCTCGCGGCCATGCTGATGGTCTATATCGGTCGCCGGGCAGTGCCGGAGGACGTGGTCGGCTATGCCGAGCTGGTGCAACTGGTGGTCCAGGTGCTGGCGCTGTCGATCTCGATACAGGTGCTCGCCGCGGTGTCGCGGGAGCGACAACAGATGCTGGTTGCGGCCAAGGAGCGTGCGGTACGCGATCCGCTCACCGGCTTGCTCAACGAGAACGGTCTGCGTGACCGTCTGACCCGAAACGGCCAGGGAGCTGCGACTCTGGTTGTGCTCCGAATCGAGGATTTCGACAGTATCGGCGACATCCTCGGGCATGCGGCTTCGGACGCTTTTGAGCGCTCGATCTCCGCTGAGTTTGCCGATGGCGACCGGGAAGCGGAGTTTGGCCGCATCGGCCGCGGCTTGTATGCCGGCTTCTTGCCGGAGACAGTCGGAGCCGTGAGAGAGCGCATGTTGGCGTTCTACCGACGGATAGATGGTCGCGGTCTGACTCTTCAGGGCAGAACGGTGATGCTTCGCCCGAGCATGAGTCTGGTGCCGGTCGAGGGGGCGGAAAGCGATGGGGTGTTCGCCACCGCGGTCGACAGTGTCTCGGTCGCGCAATGGCTGACCGGCGAGCGCTTCGTCGTGGTCGCCGATCCGGTGGAGATCGCGGCGCAACGACGGCGGCAACATGTTCTGGTGGAAGACATCAAGGCCGCGCTGCTGACACGCGAGCTGGTGCTATACCTTCAGCCTATCAGGCCATTGAACGACACACACGGACACGGGCTGCATGGTGAGGTGTTGTTGCGATGGAAACGTGCCGATGGTCGCGTGATTGCGCCGGGGGAGTTTCTGGGTGCGGCCGAGTCCGCTGGCCTCATGGGGGCGATCGATCGCTACGTGATCGACCGGTTGTTCGAACACATTGTGCGCAACCGGCGGGCGGCA
Source organism: Azoarcus taiwanensis (assembly GCF_012910885.1). Classification (GTDB taxonomy): domain Bacteria; phylum Pseudomonadota; class Gammaproteobacteria; order Burkholderiales; family Rhodocyclaceae; genus Azoarcus_F; species Azoarcus_F taiwanensis. Next base: position 2,486 of record NZ_WTVM01000033.1, read on the forward strand.
GGCCGGATTCGAAAATTCGCAATCAACTTGTCAGGTAGCTCGGTGTCGGACCCCACCTTGCCGGACTGGATCGCCGAGAGGATCCAGGCACACAAGATCGATCCCGAGATATTGTGTTTCGAGCTGACCGAATCCCAGGCCATCGCCAATCGCGATGCCGCGTTGCGTCTGATCCGGGCTCTGCGGGCCGTCGGCGCGAGCGTCTCGCTCGATGACTTCGGCACCGGGCTGGCGACCTTCGACTACCTCAAGTCCTTTCCCTTCGACTATCTCAAGATCGATGGCTCATTCATCCGCAACCTGGAGCAGTCGCCGGTGGATCAGGCCATCGTGGCGTCGATTACCCGGGTCGCGGAGACCCTGTCGCTCAGCACCATCGCCGAGTTCGTCGAAGAGCCGACGACGATCGACTGGTTGCGTGCCCACGGCGTGGACTTCGCCCAGGGATATGCGGTCGGCAGGCCGGAGCCGATCGAGTCGGTTTTCAGCGCGGAGACGGAAGCGAGCCGGTAGCCTGGTTTGAGCGTGCCGTCAGTGCTTTCTGCCGTGGCTGCGAGAATCGGCTATCAGTCGCGTTGAGACTGGTCGGCCTGGCTGCGAAATGCAGGCGGCACCGGCGCGATGCGGCGGGCCGCATAGTCGAAGAAGACGATGCCGGTCTTGCCCCGCGCGACATCGCGTCCGCTTTCGCGCTCGCGCACCCGCCAGACGAGGTCGCAGCCATACTTGTTGAAGTCGAGCGCGCTCATCTCGACCACCAGAGTTTCGCCATGGAAAGCCTCGGAAAGGTATTGCACCGCGGCGTCGGCCACTACGATGCCCACGCCCTCGACATCGGTCTGGCTGTAGCCCATCGACCGAAAGAATCGCTGGCGCGCCTCTGAAACCAGGGTCAGCAGCAGGGCGTTATCGACATGACCCGCATGGTTGATATGGGTGAGGTAGATTTCGAGTTCGGTTGAAAACGCGTGTTGTTCAGGTTGTTCAATGTTGATGCGTGCCACTGGGTGTTCTCCGTCAGCGGGGAGTCGTAGGCGTTTCTGAGGGGCTGGATGTGCGCAAGGCCTGCCAGTTCGCACCGTCCTCGGCAGAGAGCGTCATGCGGTCGCCGACCACGTCGCCGACAAGCACATGCTCCGCAATTTGAAAGCTCACGCGGCTGCCGTCGACTCGTCCCCTGAAAACCGCTATCTCGTTCCCGTCAACGGTCGCAGTGCCACCGATCATCTGGAAGCTTTGCTCGAACTCCAGGGTGCCGAAAGCTTCGCCTTCCTGCGTGAGTTCCCAGTGTCCTTCCACGCGCGTCGGTACGGTCCATGCGTAGATGTTGACCGAGCCCATCGGTGCCTGACGGTCCGGCACCCAGGCGCCCATGTCGAAGACGTGCGAGACTACCCGGCTGCCCGGCGCCAAGGTCTCCAGGATGCGCTGGCGCAGGCGCAGGTTGATGTCCTGAGTGAGATACAGCGTCAGCACCGTTGCGGCCGAGAAATCCTTGTCGAACAAGTCTCCTTGCTCGAAGCTCGTGCGATCGGCCACGCCTGCAGCGAGTGCGTTCTCCTGCGCTTCGGCCACGCGCTGCGGGTCGAGATCGATGCCCTCGGCGCTGCGCGCGCCGCGGTCGCGCACCGCTGCGATGACGATGCGTCCGTCACCTGAACCCAAGTCAATCAGATGATCCTCCGGCCCAACTTCACCCATTTCCAGCATGCTGGCGACGATCTCGTATGGCGTGGGCACGAAGGGCACGTCGAGCCTGATTTCGGGCTCGGGGGGGACTGCCGACGTGCTGCCGCTTGTGGCACCCGCGGGCGTGCGGTCGCTGCAGGCGGTGATCGTTGCCGCGAGCGCGAAGGCAAGCGGCATATGGAACAAGTGGAAGGTGCGGCGATGGCCGGTCATGCAGGTTCCTGAACGGGAGGTGAAGCGGATCCGACGATCAAGCGTCGCGGAAGCAGGCGAAAGGGTATCCATGTTACATGGGGTTCAGGGGCGCTGAGAAACGCGGGCTCACACCTGCCGCTCCGAACACGGGATAATCCCGCGTCAGAAGGCGCTGTTCACCGATGACGGATGCCGCGCAACGTAACGGAGATATTCGATGAGTTTCGACAGACGTCGTGTCTTGATTGCCTTGGGCGGTTTGACGCTCGCAGCATGCTCTGGAATCCGGGGTGGACCGTTCGAGGCCCCGACGGTGACGCTGGACAGTTTCCGCTTGTTGCCGAGCGAGGGGCTGTCGCCGCGCTTTCTCATCGGTCTGCGGGTGATCAACCCGAATCCGGTGGCGATCGACCTTCGCGGCATCAGCTATGACGTCGAGCTGGAGGGTCAGCGCCTGCTTACCGGTGTTGCCGGCAATCTCGCGAGAGTGCCGCCCTATGCAGAGTCCGAGATCGAGTTGCAGGCCGGGGTGAATCTCCTTGGCAGTATCCGCCTGCTCAACGACTTGCTCACCGACGCCAGTCGCGATCGCCTCGCCTACGTTTTCCGGGCCCGTCTGGACGTCGCCGGCCTGCCGCAACGGCTGACGCTCGAGGAGACTGGCGAGCTTACGCTCTTCGGCGCGGGGGGCCGTTGATGAGGGCCTCAGAGCCGAGCGGTTCCTGCCGGGGGCCTGTGTGCGCCATCCGCTGAGTCACTGGCTGCTGCTTTTCGCGCTGGTCGCGATGTGGGGCAGCTCCTTTCTGCTGACCAAGATCGCGGTGGGCAGCCTCGCACCGGCGCAGGTGGTGACCGGGCGGCTGGTGCTTGCCGCCCTGGTGCTCGCAGTGGTCGCGGTGGTGCTCGGGCGAGGCATGCCCAGAGGCGGTCGCGCCTGGCTCCACCTCGGCTTGATGGCAGTCGTGGGCAATGTGCTGCCGTTCATGCTCATCACCTGGGGGCAGCAACGGGTCGACAGCGGGCTTGCCGGCATTCTGATGGCGGTGATGCCGCTCGCTACCCTGGTTCTTGCGCATTTTTTCGTGGACGGCGAGCGCTTGCGGCGAAACCGGATCATCGGTTTCCTGATCGGCTTCGTCGGTATCGTTGTATTGGTCGGCCCGCAGGCGCTTGTTCAGCTGGGCGGATCCGGAGAGATCCTGGTCGCGCAACTGGCCATTCTCGGCGGTGCGTTCGCCTATGCGGTCAACACGATTCTCGCGCGCCATCGGCCCGCGGCGGATGTCTGGATTACTTCTGCGGCGGTACTCGGTTTCGCCGCGCTGCTCAGCATGCCGATGAGTGTGCCGCTGGGAGTGCCTGCCGATGTGCCTCAAGGGGCATTGATGGCGGTCGCAACCCTCGGTCTGGTCTCGACCGCGGCTGCTACGGTGGGCTATTTCAGGCTGGTCACGCTGGCCGGGCCGACCTTTCTGTCTCAGATCAACTATTTGATCCCCCTTTGGGCGGTCGGCATGGGTATGCTGTTCTTGGGCGAGCGCCCGCAATGGAACGCAGTGGCGGCGCTGTTGCTCATTCTGGCCGGCATTGCCTTTGCCCAGCGTGAATGAACCGGCCGGCCTCTCTGACGAACCGGTCGGGCACACGGGTGTCAGTCGGATGATTGGTTTGTTCCTTGTGTTTACGTCTGGAGTTTTCTTGAAGGTTTCGCAACGGCCCCAAGCCACCTGGTGGCGCATTCGCGGAGTGCTTGCTCTCCTTGTCATGACAAGCGTTGCGGCGTGTGGAGGAGAAGCGCCGACGGCGACGACCCTTTCTGCGGGGCCGCTGGTGCCGGTGGCCGCCATAGAGATCCAGCCGCGCGACCTGTACCGTCAGTTGTCGGTTTCCGGAACCGTCGAAGCACGGGTGCGGGTCAGGGTTCCCACGCGTAGTGCCGGCCTGGTCGAAACCGTCACGGTCGAGGAGGGGGAGCATGTCGCCGCGGGGCGGGTGCTCGCCACACTGGATTTGTCCGAAGCACGGGCCGAGCTCGTGCGCGCCAGAGCCGAGGAAAACTCCGCCCGTCTGGAGTTCAGGCGTGCCAGCGAGCTGCGCGAACGCGGCGCGGTCAGCGCTTCGCAACTCGATGCCGCGCGGGTGGCGCTGGAGGTTGCCGAGAGTGAGCGCGCGCTTTGGGAAACTCGGGTGGGCTTCGCGACGGTTGCGGCGCCGATCGCGGGCGTGGTGTCTGCACGACATGTCGAACCCGGTGAGGCGGTGCAGGCTCAGGCAACCCTCTTCGAACTGACCGCGCTCGACGAGCTCGTGGTGAGGGTCGGTGTCTCGGAGCTCGATGTCGTGCATCTGGGCGTTGGCCAGACCCTGGCGGTGCATATCGATGCCCTGCCCGCGTTGGAGCTCGTCGGTACGGTTCGCCGCATTTTTCCAGTCGCGGAGTCCGTGAGCCGGCAGACCACGGTCGAGATTGCCTTGCCCGGCGAGGCCGCGGGGCTCGGGGTGCGCCCAGGCTTTCTTGCGCGTGTCAGGGCGCGAGTCGATCAACGCCTCGACGTGCTCGTGGTGCCGGTCGCTGCAGTGGGTGCGGACGATGACGGGCACTACGTGTTCGCGATCGACGACGGCGCGCTCGTTCGACGCAACATCGAGATCGGCGTGACCCGGGCCGAGTGGGTGGAGGTGGCGGCTGGACTCCGCGTGGGCGAAAAGGTGCTCGCCAGCAATCCGATCGAGATGCGCGCCGGGCAGGCGGTGCGCGTCGTGAGCATGAGGAATGGCGCCGATGTCAGGTGAGCGGCATGCGCGCACTCGCACCGGCGGTCTGGCCGCGCTGGCCATCTCGCGACCGGTCGGCACCATGGCCCTGGCGTCGGTGGTGTTTGTGCTCGGTTTCTTCTTCCTGCGTCAGCTGCCTATCGACCTGTTGCCCGAGATCGAGTACCCGCAGATTCGCGTCACGGTGACCTATCCGGGTGTCGCGCCGGAGGTCGTGGAGGAGCAGGTCACGCGGGTGCTCGAACGCAGCCTCGCGGCCACCGAGGGGGTGACCAGCATCCAGAGTCGCGTGTGGGAGGGTCGGACCGACGTCGACCTGACCTTCGAGTTCGGGACCAATCTGGACTTCGCGCTGCAGGACGCGGCGCGCTATCTCGAGCAGGCCCGCTCACGGATGCCGGGCGATATCAACCCGCCGCGCATCCGCAAATTCGATCCCGGGCAGACACCGGTCTGGGAGGGCGGGTTCGGCTCGAATGTGCGCAGTGAGGCGGAAGTGCGCGAGTGGGTCGAAAACAGCCTGATGCCGCAATTGATCTCGATTGCGGGTGTGTCTTCGGTCGAGGCCAGTGGTGGCATGGTGCGTGAGATGGAGGTGGTGGTCGATCAGGAGCGCTTGCGCTCCTATGGGCTCACCCTCGCCGACGTCGTCAGCAGCCTGGCGGCGGAGAACGTCGAGATCGCCGGCGGCCGCATGACTTCGGAGGTTTTCGACGTTTCGGTGAAGACCGAAGGCAAGTTCACCAGCGCGGCCGAGATCGACAACGTGCTGCTGAGGTTGCCCGGCACCGCCCGCAGCATTCGCCTGGCCGAAGTGGCGCAGGTGCGCGACGGCCATCGCGAGCAGCGGGTGTTTGCGCGGCTCGATGGCGTGCCCTCGACCCAGGTGCAGGTCTTCAAGCTGATCGGCACCAACACGGTACAGGTGGCCGACGAGGTGCAGGAGACGCTCGTGCGCCTCGAGCGCTCCGGATTTATCCCGCCCGACATCCAGTACCAGATGTTCCGCGACCAGACCTACTTCATTCGTGGCGCCCTGACCAGCGTGGGCTCGGCGGCGCTGCTCGGCGGTATGCTTGCGATGCTGGTGGTGCTGCTGTTTCTCGCCAGCTTGCGCAAGGGCTTCATCATCGGCCTGTCGATCCCGATCGCACTGATGGCGACCTTCAGCCTCATGGGAGTGGGCGGGCTGACGCTGAACATCATCAGTCTTGGCGGACTTGCCCTCGGTGTCGGGCTTCTGCTCGACAACGCCATCGTCGTGCTGGAGAACATCTCGCGCCATCGTGAGAAGCTCGGCAAGCCAGCGCTCGAGGCCGCCCGCGAAGGCACGGCGGAGGTCGTTACGGCCATCACCGCCGGCACCCTCACCAACCTCGCGGCGGTAGTCCCGTTTCTGTTGGTGACGGGTGTCGCCGCGCTGGTGTTCCGCGAAATGATCCTGACGATCACCTTCGCCATCGTCGCGACGCTGGCGGCAGCACTCACGGTGGTGCCAATGCTCGCCGCCCAGCTCGGCCGGGTGCGTTTCCAGAGCGGTCTGAATCGCAGCCTGCCCTTGCGTGCCTTCGGTGGCCTCATCGACTGGCTGACCGGGGTTTACCGTGCTTTGCTGCCCTGGATATTGCGCCTGCGCTGGCTGGTGCTTGCCGCGGCTGCGGCTTCGTTGGTGGGTGCAGCGTGGTTGTTCTCGCAGCTCGGCAACGAATTCCTGCCGCCAATGGACGACGGCAACGTCTACGTCCGTGTGGCGCTGCCCCAAGGGACGCCCCCTGAAGACACGCAGGCCATGGCGCGGCAGGTCGAAGACGTGTTGCGCGGCATGCCGCATGTGCAGAGTGTGTTCACCTTGGCCGGCGGGTCGCTATGGGGCGGGGTCGTCAATGAGCGCTCCGGACTGGCGCAGTTCCTGGTCCAGCTCGTGAGCGTTGACGACCGTCCCGATGTGCCGGCCGGACAATGGATTCTCGATGCCCAGCGCGAGATCCGTGCGCTGGAACTGCCCGGCGCCCGAATCTTCGCCCGGCCGCCGGTGATTCGCGGCTTGCGTTTCACCGCCACCGGTAACGATCTCGCGATCGGCGTCGTCGGCCCGGATCTCGATGTTCTCAGATTGCTGGCGCGCGAGGTGGCGGCACGACTGGACGGTGTGCCGGGCCTCGAGGGCGTCGATGCCGGCACCGACGACCAGAGTCCGCTGGTTCGTGTCAGGGTGGATCGCGAACGTGCGGCCGAATTCGGTCTCAGCGTCGCAGACGTCGGGCGGGCGATTCGCGACGCGGTGGACGGCGCGGTGCCCACGCGGTTCACGTCCGGCAGTCAGGAGTACGACGTCAGGGTGCGGCTTCCAGGCGCTGCGGTGGGCGACACCGAGGTGCTCGGCAATCTTCTGGTTGCGCGCGGCAACGGCAGCGCGGTGTTGCTGCGCGACGTAGTCCACTTCGAGCTTGGGACGGGGCCGGCGACGATTCTGCGCGAGAACCAGAGCCGGATCATGCGTGTCGTGGCCGACATCAACACCTCGGTCGCCGATGCCGGCACGGTGATGCGCGAGGTCGAGTCGCGCCTGGCCGACCTTGCGTTGCCAGAGCAATACGGGCTGCTGTTCGGAGGACAGTGGGAAACGATCGAGCAAAGCAATCGCGAGCTGACGCTGGTGATCATGCTCGCGGTGTTTCTGGTGTTCGTTGTGCTCGCGGTGCAGTACGACCGGCTCGCCAACCCGCTGGTCATCATCACCGCCGCGCCGCTGTCGCTGGTCGGCGTGTCCATCATCCTCACGCTGACCGCGACCCCGGTTTCCGCGCCGGTATTGCTCGGTGGCATTCTGCTCATTGGGATCGTCGTGAACAACGCGATTCTGCTCGTCGAGTACATTGAGATCGGCCGTCGCAACGGGCTGGCGATGCGGGACGCCATCGTCGAGGCTGGCAGCGTGCGCTTGCGCCCGATTCTGATGACCACCTCCACGACCGCCATGGGCATGCTCCCGCTGGCCATTGGCCTGGGGGAGGGCGGCGAGATCATGCGCCCGCTGGCCTTGTCGGTGATCGGCGGGCTGACCAGTTCGATGATCCTGACCCTGATCGTCGTGCCCTGTCTCTATCTGATTCTGGTGGGAAGCGCGGAGCGTTTGGGTGCGTGGTTGACAGGAAGAGCGCCGGATCGGGATGACAAACTCGGGCAAACCGAAAGCTGAAATCTGCTGACCGCGAGGGACGGGTGAGTGTCACTCCGCCCCGGGTGCGTCCATATCGAACGACGAAAAGCGGTCGCGACCGCCGGCCTTGGCTTCATACAGCCGTCGATCGGCCAAGGAGATCATGGACGCAAGCTTGAAGTCGAGTCCCGGCTCTTCTGAGTTGACGATGCCAGCGCTGATCGTGACGTTAATGGATTGACCTTCGTACTCGAACTGATGATTACGGATCATTTCCAGGAGGCGCTCGAAAAGCCGGTGGGTCTGTTCGCGGTTGACCTTGACTGCGATGACGATGAACTCCTCTCCGCCGTAGCGACCAACCAGATCCTGCTCTCTGAAACCTCGCTTGAGGATTCCTGCCATTTCACGCAGGACCAGATCTCCGGCCGGATGGCCGTGGCGATCGTTGATTCGCTTGAAGTGATCGACATCGATCATCGCCACGCTGAACTTCGAACGATCGATGACATGGCGTTTGAGCACGTCCTCGAGACGACGCATCATGTAGCGGCGGTTGAACAACTGGGTCAACTCGTCGTGGGTGGATTCGTGGTATCGAAGGTTCTCGACTTGCTTGCGGCTCGTGATGTCGATGATCAGGCCTTCGATGAACGTGCCGGTGCGCGCATCCTCGAGCACGACACCCTGCTCGAAGACCCACTTCTGCTTGCCGTCCGCTGTATTGATCGGGTACTCAAGCTTCGCAGGTTGTGCGGTCTCGCGTGCCTCAGCCCATGACTGCGCGCAGTAATCGCGATAGGCAGGGTCGATCAGATCGACAAAGGCCACCTCGCGATTATTAACCAGCATCTGCGGTTCGTAGCCGGTCAACTCACGGCAACCCTCCGAGACGAATTGCATGGTCCATTTTTCGTCGAAGCGGCACTTGTAAGCCATGCCGGGCAGGTTGGCCAGCAGAACCGCCTTGCTGCGCTCGCTTTCGGCCAGCGCACGGTTGAGCTGGCGCAGGCGATAGTTCCAAAGCAGAACCAGTGAAACAACAAGCAGGATGCCGGCCACGATGCGCAGCACGTAGGTGTAGTCAAAGGGCTGGATCACCGTTATGTTGATGTGCCTGTTGGCGATCTGCTCGCGCTCCTGAGGCGTAATCGTGGCAATGCCCTTGTTCAGGATGTCGCGCAGCATGGGTTCGGTCTCGAGTACGCCCATGCGCAGCCTGTTTTCATACTGCTGTGGCGCCTGCCCGTTGATTCTGAGGTTGAACCAGCCTTCGCTTCGAATCGTGTAAGCCGAGACTGCGAGCGAGCGCAAGGTGAGGTCGGCTTTGCGCTCTTCCAGCATACGGAAGACATCGCGCTCACTCGGCACGGTGACAATCCGCAAATTCGGAAAGTCACGACGAACGCGCTCCTCGATAGCCGTACCCGAGGGCAACACCATGACCCTCTCGTCGAGCGAGCGGGCATCCGCAATAAAGGGGTGTTCTTCCCTTGTGATGAATACGTTCGGGTCGACGAACAGCGGCTCGGTGAAGATGAGCCACTCCTCGCGCGCAGGCGTCTGGTTCAGGAAGGGCAGAACAAGTACCTGGCCGGAGCGGGACAGTGCGATCGCCTCGTCCCAGTCCGAAGGAACAACGTAGTTGAACTCAATGCCCAGTCGCTCGGCGATCAGGTCCAGCAGGTCGGCCGCGATCCCGGTGAAACTGCCGTCAGCTTCGATGTATTCGAACGGCTTCCAGTCCGGGTCAGGGGCGACGGTGACAGGCCCAAGCTGAGCCAGATAGGCTCTTTCTTCGACGGACAGCGGAACGCGGCGCTCGGGGTCGGCATGCGAGCTGGCTGACAGGATGACGAGCAAAAACAACAGGGCGGCTTTCAAGACTGCAGACTGCTCCGATCCAGCGTTCGACCCGTAGGGGAGTCTAAGCATTTATTTCCGTAACGCGTTCCAAAGCCGCCAAGGCTTCACTCCGTGCCATCTATTCAAATCCGGCGGCCCGAGGGCGCGCCGGATGACTTGCTTAATTCACCGCGTCAGGCCGATCAACGCGTAATCGGCTTATAGCGGATGCGCCGTGGCTTGGCAGCTTCCTCGCCCAGACGTTTCCTCTTGTCGTCCTCGTACTCGCGGAAGTTGCCTTCGAAGAAGGTCCACTGCGATTCGCCCTCGGCGGCGAGGATGTGGGTGCAGATCCGGTCGAGAAACCAGCGGTCGTGCGAGATGATCAACGCGCAGCCGGCGAACTCGAGCAGCGCGTCTTCAAGCGCGCGCAGGGTCTCGACGTCCAGGTCGTTTGAGGGCTCGTCGAGCAGTAGCACGTTGCCGCCGGCGATCAGCGTCTTGGCCAGATGCAGGCGTCCACGCTCACCGCCCGAGAGGTTGCCGACGATCTTCTGCTGGTCACCGCCCTTGAAGTTGAAACGGCCGATGTAGGCACGGCTGGGCATTTCGAACTTGCCGACGGTGAGCACATCGGCGCCTTCGGCAATTGCCTCGAACACCGTCTTGTCGTTCGCCAGGCCTTCACGGCTCTGGTCGACTGCGGCGATCTTCACCGTGGGCCCGACCACGACTTCGCCCGAATCCGGCGTGTCCAGCCCCTGGATCAGCTTGAACAGCGTCGATTTACCGGCGCCGTTCGGGCCGATCACGCCGACGATCGCACCCGGCGGCACGCTGAAGCTGACTTTGTCCATCAGCAGCTTGTCGCCAAAGCCTTTGCTGACCCCGTTGAACTCGATGACCTTGTCGCCGAGGCGCTCGCCCGGCGGGATGAAGATTTCCTGGGTTTCGTTGCGGCGCTGGTACTCGACGCTGGCCATTTCCTCGTAGCGCGCCAGACGCGCCTTCGACTTGGCCTGGCGGGCCTTGGGGTTGGAGCGCGCCCACTCCAGTTCCTGCTTCATCGCCTTCATGTGGGCGGCTTCCTGCTTGGCTTCCTGCGCCAGGCGGTCACCTTTCTGCTCCAGCCAGGAGGAGTAGTTGCCCTTCCAGGGAATGCCGTGGCCACGGTCGAGTTCGAGAATCCACTCGGCCGCGTTGTCGAGGAAGTAGCGGTCGTGGGTGACCGCCACGACGGTGCCGGGGAAGCGGGTGAGGAACTGCTCCAGCCACTCCACCGACTCGGCGTCGAGGTGGTTGGTGGGCTCGTCGAGCAACAGCATGTCCGGGCGGGACAGCAGCAGCTTGCACAGCGCGACCCGGCGCTTCTCGCCACCAGAGAGGTTGCCGATCACCGCATCCCAGGGCGGCAAGCGCAGCGCGTCGGCGGCGATTTCCATCTGGGTTTCGACGTCGTTGCCCGCTGCGGCGAGCACGTTCTCGTACTTCGCCTGCTCCTCGGCCAGCTTGTCGAAGTCGGCATCCGGTTCAGCGTAAGCGGCGTAGATCTCCTCGAGCTTCTGGCGGGCCTCGACGATCTCACCGAGGCCGGACTCCACCTCGTCCTTGACCGTCTTGGCCGGATCGAGCTCGGGCTCCTGCGGCAGGTAGCCGATGCGCACGCCGGGCTGCCACTGCACCTCGCCGTCGTATTCCTTGTCCGCGCCGGCCATGATGCGCAACACCGTGGACTTGCCCGAGCCATTGAGGCCGAGCAGGCCAATCTTGGCGCCGGGGAAGAAAGAGAGGGAAATATCCTTGATGATCTGACGCTTGGGCGGAACAACCTTGTTCACGCGCAGCATCGACATGACGTATTGGGCCATGAAGTATCCGGTCCGGTTGGTTTGCGACGGGGCAGAGCTTAACACTGCCGGCGACGCCGATCACGCCCCGTGCCCCGTCCTCATCGATATAAGGCGATCAAGCTGTCAGTCTGCCCATTCAAGCTGGTAGCTCAGGTCGTGACCGCATTGCTCTGAATACTTCCGGATGGACTTGCGTGTGAGCTTCAGCTTGACCGCCGGGGTGAGCAGCAAGTCACTGACTTGTCCAAACAAGGTACGGGTCTCGCCCAACGGAGCCGTGTTCGTGTTCGGAAAGCTGACCTCGACCCTGGCCTGCCGCTGACCCGCGCGATCCAGCAAGCTGGAGAGTCTTTCGAACATCTGCAGCAGCGGATCAGACCGATGCGTCGACCGGTTGGCCGACGGCATGAAGTCGACGAAGTGCATCAGGTGGTAGTTCAGGTTGATCCAGAGGTTGTCGGCGTCGATTCGCAGCGGCTCGTTGTCAATCACCCGATGGCACTGCAGGGCCTTGAGCTTGTCGAGGCGGTGGAGGTTCCGTTCAAGCTCATCGAGCAGCCCGGTGTAGAACAACCTCAGAACCGAGGGAAAGGCCTCTACCTGTATCGCCTCGAACTCGCTCAACAACGCCTTCAACCTGGGCAGCTTGTCCGCCTCCATGGCGAAGGTGTTGGTCGCAGTTCCAAGAATCGAATGCAGCAGGGCCACGTTCGGCGAATGCCCTGGATAGTGGCGGGCCGCGTAATCGTGGCAGAACACCAAGTGTTCAAGGAAGGAGCCGTCAGCATGCTCCATGCTGAAGTCGCACTCCTCCTTCATGAACCGGACAAGCCTCTCGTCGATCTTCGGCGCGGGTTGGGTGGCCTGCACAGCAGCATAGGCCGCCTCGATTTCGGCCGCGAACGTGCGATCCCAGACCAACTCCCTGGCCAGCCTCTCGTGCATTGCCTTGCGGGCAATGCCTTCCAACCCCTTGAAGATGGTGCGGTTCAAATCGAAACCCGCCATGGGCTGCACCTTCACATGGCCCGCGTGGTCTACCGCGCCCCCCATGGTGATCGCCGCCTTGCGCTGCAAATTCAGCCTTGCGATCAATTCTTCGCGGTCCTCAGTGGTGTTTGTCTCCATGCCGACGCCGTCCCATTCGAGTGGTTTTCGAGCATTTTAGACACCAACTGCTTCGTGGGCATGGGCTCTGAAGCCAGATATTGATCATGGCGTCAACATCCTACGTAGTTGCCGCCCGTACCAAGGCGTCACCTCCAGGAGCTCATGCGCCAAACCCGGTTGATTCGGCTTCTCAAAGTGCATGACGTACGCAAGACTTTGACCGAAGAGCGCATGCTTCCAGAAACCAGAAGAGGTCGCCAGGTTGGTGACGGTGCGGCGAGTCTGAACATGCGGGTCAAAGTCACGTCGACGATCGCTAGAACGCCGCCAGGTTTCAGGGCATTGAACAATTGGAGCAGGGCATCGGCGCGGTTGGGAACCTCCCAGAACGGTTACCAGGACCGCGCGATCAAAGCGATTGGCTGGGAGCTTTCCGTCGTCGAGCCCTGCTTCGAGAAAATGGACATTGGTCAGATGGGCCGCCTCTGTCTTGCTCCTTACCCTGGCGAGCATGCCAGGCTGAACATCGAGTGCGACAACAAGACGGTCCCGGCCAACGCTTTTGGGCAAATGGCACGGTCAGGCGCCCGGGATCAACCCGCATCCACGACGACCACTCCAGGTGAAAGCCCAAGCGTCTCGACGATGAACTTGGCACGGATGGATTTCGTGAATGGGTTATCCAGCTCCACAAGCCAAGGCACCCAGACTAGGCACGGCAGGCTCTGACGTCGAGAGGCAAGGCGCCACGGGATCGCAACGAGCGCCATCGCCAGGACGGACAGAAGTGCGATGAAGTACAGGCCATGTCAGCCGATCGCCGGCGTTGGAAGCACAGTGAGTGGTTGCTCCTGACCAATAGAATGAGTTTGAGGAGCGGAGTCGCGTGCTTCGGAAAAAAACATCCGTGAAATCATCGGCCGCAAGGCGGTTCCGGTCTGGAGCAGGTCGCAGTAGCGGCCCGCGTTGCCGTGGAATCGGGATCCTATGGCGGGCCGGCCGGATCGACAAACTGCAGCGTTGCACGGCTTGTCCGGCACTCATGCGTGTCAGCCTACGATGCGGTCGAGCACCAGCAGCCACCCGCACAGCAGGCCGGTGGCGGCGATCACGTAGCGTCCATTCCACGACCAACCTGCCACTTGCGGACTCACGCCCGCCATGCGTCCGGCGATCAGGATGGAGGTAGTCACCGGCGACGAACTGATCGCCATGGTCCAGCCGCTCATGGTGGCCAGCGCCAGCAGCGTGGGCGACAGGCCGAATAGCTCCGGCTGGGACATCGAGGACAGGATGATGGTCCCCACCAGCACCGGGTTCAGACCGAACTGCGGCAGGACCGCCATCAACAGCAGCACCAGCAGCGCCACCGGCAAGCCGTCCAGGCCGAGCATCTGGAGCAGTTCGGCGAAAGTCTCGCTCGGGATGGCGGCCGCGATCAGCGTCCCCATCAGCCCCGCGGCCGCGAGCACGCAGACTTCGGTGCGCATGCTGCCGAACTGGTCGGGCGCGCGCCGCCGCAGACGGGCCGCCGAAAGCCCCGCGGCGCGCAACAAGCCCCGGCGCATGCGCTGGCTGATCATCCAGACGAACGCGGCGGCCGGGGCCGTCAGCAGGATGGAGATCGGCAATGGAATCGCGGCGAACTCGTCGAGGGCCGCGGCAGCGAGGAATACCGCTAACGCCAATGCGAAGAAGCGCGTGATCGGCACCCAGCCCCGCGGTGGAGACACTGGCTTCGCGACCAGGGAGGCCAGATGGCGCGGCGCTTCGCGCTGATCCCACAGCCAGCCGAACGCGAGCAGCAGCAACATGGTCAGCAAGCCGAGCGGAAGCACGCTGCGCCAATCCACCGCCGGCACCATCGACAGGATCATCGCCAGCGTGATCGACAGCGGCGAGCCGAGCGGCGCGGTGCCGAATCCGCGGATCATCGCGCTGAACATCCTGCGGGCACGGACTTCCTGCACGATCCGGTGGCCAGCGGCAGCCGCCAGCGTGTTGGCGCGCTGGACCATGGTGCCGAGCAGATTCAGCACCGCCATGTTGAGCAACACGCCGATCAGGAACGCCCCGCCGCTGAGCGTGGCGTAGCGCTTGGCGGGCGGCTGTGCGATGACCACCTCGCCACACTGGCGGACCAGCGGCGAAGTGGCCGCGGCTTCGCGCAGAAACGACAGCGCGGCGAGGAAGGTGCCGAACCACGCGGCACGGTTGAAGGCTTCGAGCAGGGCTTGCAGCGGATCGCCGCTGAACCAGGGCAGGGTCAGGATCATCACGGTCGCTATCGTGACCAGTACCCGCGGTAGCCGGGTCAGGCGTGGCCATTCGAGCGCGACATAGGCGATCAGGGCGACATGGCTGGCGAGCGCGAGCGCGAGCGTGCCGCTGAGCTGATAGCCCAGCGTGAGTACCATGACCAGCGGCAACAGCCAGGAGGCAGGGGGCATGGCTGGCAGCGTTCAGTAGCCCCGGGCCGGGTCGACCGCTCCCGACACCGCAGCGCCGGCCTCCATGTTCCGGATCTTCGCGACGATCTGCGCGATGGTCGCCTCGCGCAAGGTGCGCGCCGAGACGTGAGGGGTGATCGTGATCTGCGGGGTGCGCCAGAATGCGTGTTCGGCCGGCAGCGGTTCCTCGCGAAATACATCCAGCGTGGCTGCGGCGACATGCTCGTCGACGATCGCCCGCAGCAAGTCTTCTTCCACGAGATGTTCACCGCGGCCGACGTTGATGAGCACCGCCCCGGGAAGCAGCGCCGAGAAGAACGCATGATCCATGATGTCGCGGGTTTCGTCGGTTAGCGGGAGCGTATTCACGACGATGCGGGTGCGGGCGAGCATCGCCTGCAGTCCCGCCTTGCCGCTGAAGACCTCGATGCCGCCCAACTCGCGTTCGCTGCGCACCCAACCGGCGACAGGGTAATCCAGCGCGGCGAGCGATCGTGCCACGCGTGCGCCGATATGACCCAGCCCGAGCACCCCGACCGGCCATTTCGATCGTTCGATGGGGCGATGGATCCGCCACAGCCCCTCGCGCTGCTGCTCACGATAAACCGCCATGTCGCGGGTGCGCTCGACGACCTGGTGGATGACGAACTCGGCCATCTGTACCGACATTCCGGCATCTTCGAGGCGGATGATCGGCACGCCGGCCGGCAATGCCTCCAGGCCGAGCAGGCCGTCGACGCCGGCACCGAGGTTGAACAAGGCCTTGAGCCGGCGTTCGCGCGCGAACAGGTTCGCGGGCGGGCGCCACACCACGGCATACTCGGCATCGTGGACCTGGCCGTCGTCCTTCCAGACGATCACTTCGGCCTCGGGGTGCTCGCGTTCGATCTCGTTGGTCCAGCGTTCGGGCCGCGGGTCGGCAGCGACAAACAGGATCTTCGGCATTTGGGATCTCGCAACGACTAAAAAAGACGCCCCGCGAACGGGGCGACAAGAGGGAGGGAATGTAACTTTTCGGCGCGTCAGGCGGCAAGTGTCCTGCGGTAGTGGTCCAGGTGATCGAGCGTCGAACCGAAGGTCTTCTCGATCGCGAACAACCGCTTGAAGCAATGCGAGATATCGAGCTCGTCGGTGACGCCCATGCCGCCGTGAATCTGCACCGCCTGCTGTCCGACGAAGCGGCAGGCCTCGCCGACGACGACCTTGGCCGCGGACAAGGCGGTGGCGCGCCGGGCCGCGTCGCCATCCAGTGCCCGGACCGCCGCGAGATAAGTCATCGAGCGGGCTTGCTCGACATGTATCAGCATGTCGGCCATGCGATGCTGGAGCGCCTGGAACTTGCCGATCGGCACGCCGAACTGCTTGCGGGTGCGGGCATACTCGATCGTGGTGTCCAGGCTGCGCTGCAGCACGCCCAAGGCTTCGCCGCACAACGCGGCGAGGCCCGTGTCCAGGACCGCGAGCAGTGCGTCACTGGCGTCGCCCTGGCCAAGGCGGCGGGATTCCGGCAGATAGACCTGTTCCAGGAACACGTCCGCGGCGCGGGCACCGTCGACCGATGGATAGCCGGCCAGGCGTACGCCCGGTGTGTCGCGGTCGAGCGCGAACAGCGCGACGCCGTCCTCGACCAGGGCGCTGACCAGTAGCATTCCGGCCTGCGAGGCGTGGCGGATCACTGACTTGCGCCCGTCCAGCAGGTAGCCCGCGCCGATGCGTGTGGCGCGGGTCTCGATCGCCAGGGGTTCATGACGCGTGCCAAGCTCGTCGTGCGCGAAGGCGACGATCAACTCGCCGCCGAGCATCCGCTCCAGCCACTCTCCGCGTTGGTCGGGGCTGGCGAGCGTCGCGATCGCCCGGGTCGACATCACGGCGCTGGCAAGATAAGGCTCGACCAGCAGGCCCTTGCCGAGGGCGGACATCACCAGCATGGTCTCGACCGGACCGGCGTTCAGGCCGCCATCTTCCTCGGGCACGAGCAGCGCGAGCAGACCGAGGTCCGCGAGTCCTTGCCAGACGGTCTCGCTCATGCCGGTTTCGCTGGCGATGATGCGGTTGCGGGTCTCGAATCCGTACTCCTTGGATACGAAGCGCTCGGCCGTGTCCACGAGCATGTTCTGTTCTTCGGTGAAAGAGAAATCCATCGATCTGCCCCTTACAGACCCAGAATCATCTGGGAAATGATGTTGCGCTGGATCTCGTTGGACCCGCCGTAGATCGTGAGCTTGCGCAGGTTGAGGTACTGCCAGGTCGGCGTGCGCGCGTATGCGTCGAGCGGATAGTCGCCCTGGTAGCCGGCGGTCATCGCGTCACGGTCGAAGGGCAGCGCGTGCGGCCCGATCGCCTCGGTCATCAGTTCGAGCAGGCGTTGCTGGATCTCGCTGCCCTTGATCTTGAGGATGGACGCTTCCGGCCCCGGGGCCTTGTTCTCGGCTTCGGCCGACAGCACGCGCAGGTTGGTGATTTCCAGCGCCATCAGTTCGATCTCCACCCGGGCGACCTCCGCGGAGAACAACGGATCCTCCAGCAGGGGAAGGCCGTGGCGGGTTTCGCTCGCGGCGATCCGCTTGAGCCGGGCGAGTTCGCGCTTGGCGGTACCAATGCCGGCGATATTCGTTCGTTCGTGGCCGAGCAGGAACTTGGCGTAGGTCCATCCCCGGTTCTCTTCGCCGATGAGGTTCTCGACGGGGACGCGCACATCCTCTAGCCAGACTTCGTTTACTTCGTGTGAGCCGTCCATCGTGATGATGGGGCGCACCGTGATGCCGGGCGACTTCATGTCGATCAGCAGGAAGGAGATGCCGCGCTGGGGTTTGGCGTCCGCATCGGTGCGCACCAGGCAGAAGATCCAGTCGGCGTACTGGCCGAGCGTGGTCCAGGTCTTCTGGCCGTTGACCACGTAGTGATCGCCATCGCGCACCGCCCGCGTCTTGACCGAAGCGAGATCGGAGCCGGCACCGGGCTCCGAGTAGCCCTGGCACCACCACTCGGTTCCGGCGAGGATGGGCGGCAGGAAGCGCTCCTGCTGCGTCTTGTTGCCGAAGGCCATGATCACCGTTGCGACCATCTTGAGCCCGAAGGGAACCAGGCGCGGTGCGCCGGCTTCCGCGCAGGCTTCGTCGAAAATGTATTGTTCGACCGCCGTCCAGCCGGTGCCGCCGAATTCCGCCGGCCACGATGGCCCCCCCCAGCCGCGCGCATGCAGCGCATGCTGCCACGCCAGGTAATCGTCGCGCTCGAGGGGAAGGCCGTTCAAGACCTTGTGGCGAACTTCGGACGGCAGGTGATCGCGCAGAAAAGACCGTACTTCCTCGCGGAAGGCTTGGTCTTCGGTGGTGAAATTCAGATCCATGCGGGCCTCTCAGGATGGCAGAGCAACAATGTTCGTTGCTAAGGACTGCAGTGCAGACATAAGGATTGGAATGCAGACGAAGAATAATTGATCATCCTCATTGTTGCAACCGGAAATCGCGCTGTAATGGCAACACTTGTGTCGCGCTATTACCAATCAGCGTGCGCTGGTTGACGGAGTCCCCGGCATGCGACGCAGTTCCCAATCCGGTTTGGATTGCAGACGACGTGTCTGCTTAGCAGACGGTTTGCGGTATGCTTCGGACTCGTACGGCGGTGCTGGGAAGGGTTTTGCGCACAGCCGCAGGCAAACCATCACGGAGAAATACATGGAAGCTACCCGCCTTACCAGCCCCGAGGGGGCCAAGCTGATGCTGATCACGCTCGACAACCCGCCGGTCAATGGGCTTGGTCATGCGCTGCGAGAGCGCATCGTGCAGGCCTTGGACGCGGCCGAAAGCGACGACGGCATCGCGGGCGTGGTGATGATCGGTGCGGGTCGGTTGTTCTGCGCCGGTGCGGATGTCCGCGAGTTCAGCACGCCGGCTTCGACCCGAGCGCCCGATCTGCGACAAGTACTGGCACGGGTGTTCGCGTGCCGCAAGCCAGTGATCGCCGCGATCCATGGCGCCGCGCTGGGTGGTGGACTGGAGCTCGCAATGGCTTGTCACTATCGCGTCGCCGATCCATCGGCCCGCCTTGGCCTGCCGGAGGTCAATCTTGGATTGATTCCCGGCGCTTGGGGAACCCAGTTGCTGCCCCGACTGACCGGAATGGAATTCGCCGCGGCGCGAGTCACCCGCGGCGACAACGTGCCCGCAAGCGAGGCGGCCGGGGTAGGTCTGGTCGATGCACTCGCCGATGTTCGGTCCCAGCCGCTGTCCGTGGCCGCTGCCGCTTTCTTCGACCGCATCGCGGCATCGGCGCGGCGTCCGGATACACGAACGCTGCTGGTGCATTTAGATGGCGACCTTCAGGCATGGCAGGCCAGCCTCGCGCAGGCGTTGGCGCATGATTTTCCCGGTTGTCCGGCGCCACTGGCAGGGCTCGAGGCCGTCGCGCTCGCGGCCAGCCTGCCGTTCGACGAAGCGGTGGCCGAAGAGCGCAAGCGCTTCGTGGCGTTGATGTCGTCGCCGGAATCGCGGGCTTTGCGTCATGTCTTCTTCGCCGAACGTGAATGTGCGCGGGTGCCCGGCGTCAAGGCGCGGGCAGCCTGGCGCCCGGTCGCACTCGAGGGCGAGGTGCCGGACGGGACGCAGGCACTGGTCGAGCGCCTGCAGGCCGGCCTCGGAAGCGGCGGTGAAGGCACGCCGGCGGCAAGGCTGACGCCTCTTGCGAGTGTCCCTGTGCTTGGGCGTGCCATCACGGTGCTTTCCGCATCGCTCGTCGATGACCAGGGCGGTGAGGTGCCGGTCGCGCTGGCGCTGCGTGATGGTCGAATCGCCTGCCTCGAGGTTGGTGCCGGTACGCCGGAGCTGATTTCGCTCGCACTCGGCCTGGGCGAGCGCCTCGGTGCGATGGTCGTGTGCACGCCGGCCGGTGCCGATGCTTTGCTGCTGCCCACCGTGGGCGGATCGCTCGCGGGCGCAGGTGAAGCCGATACCGATCGCGCGCTCGGCCAAGCCTTGATGGACGCGCGTGCCGGGTCGCGACTCTACCGGCCAGCCGACGGTGACGTCATCGCGGTTCATGGCTTCGGCTATCCACGTTATCTCGGGGGCCCGCTCTACCAGGCGGATCTCGCCGCGCAGACACAGGAGGTGCGGGAATGAACAAGGCGGGCGTCCCGTTGGCTGGAAACGATGAATCCGAACACGACTACTTCGGGTTGCGGATTCCGTTCCTGGAATATTGCGGCATCCGGGGGGTGGCGCGTGGCGAGGGCTGGACGGTCTCCGAAGTGGTGCTCGGTCCGCACATGACCAACAGCATGGGCACCGGTCACGGCGGTCTGATCATGACGCTGCTCGACGTCGCCATGGGCAGCGCCTCGCGCCTGTCCGAGCCGGCTTCCAGGGGCGTGCTGACAGTGGACCTTCACACCAGCTTCATCCGCCCGGCAAGAGACTGGGTTCAGTGCCGGGCCGAGGTCACTAGCCGCACCGCGCGAACCGTGTTCTGCGAAGCCTGGGTGAAGGACCGTGACGACGTGCTGGTCGCGAAAGGCATGGGGACCTTCAAGCTGGTGTTCGGCGACCGAGGCAGCGATGCGTAGGAAGTTCGCCGGGCGCGAGCGCCCGGCGAATCGGTACCGCCCTCTGGTCAGGGAGCCGTTTGCCTGGCCTTGAGGCGGTTGAGGACTATCGCCAGGACGATTGCCGGCAGTCCGGTTGCGAGGCCGGCGACCAGCAGCTCGCCATGCGTGAATGGCACCGCGCCGCCGCCGGGCAAGGCCACGCACAGACCTGCCACCAGCAGCAGGGTGCGGATCGGCCACTGCAGGATGCGGTGCGCGCACAGACTCCCCACGAACACCAGATAGCCCTGCATCGCCGAGGCGAACAGCGTGACGCCGAGCAGCGCTTGGCCGACCGCGACCGCCACTTCGTTCCATTCGCCCTGGCCGATCAGCGCCGGGTTCAGCACGAACATGAACGGAATGAAGTAGATCACGCTGCCCAGGCGCATCGCCTGTAGCCCGGTTTCCATCGGCTTGGATCCTGCGAGCGTGGCCGCGGCGAAAGCGCCGAGTGCCACAGGCGGCGTGATGAAGCTCAGCATGCCCCAGTACAGCAGGAACAGGTGCACCGCCATCGCGTTCATCCCTGCGCCCTGGACCAAGGCCGGCGCGAGCGCCACCGCGAGGAAGATGTATGCAGCAGTGACCGTCATGCCGATGCCCAGCAGGAAGCAGGTGAAGGCACCCATCAGCAGCAGCGCGAGGGCATTGCCGCCGGCAAGGTTGATCAGGTCGTTGGAGATCGTGCCCGACAGTCCGGTCATCGACAGCGCGCCCACCAGCATGCCGATCCCAGCGAGAATCGCGATGAGTTCGGCGAACAGCTTGCCCGAGGACGACAGCATCTTGCCGACGTGCTTCCAGCCCCAGCGGTGATAGGGAAGGATCTGGTTGATCACCAGCAGCAGCGCGGTCGCGTAGAACGGGGCGACCGCCTCGCGCTGCATGTGGATCATCATCCAGATCAGCAGGGCGAACACGAAGATGAAGTACCAGCCTTCCTTCAGGGTTTTGCGGATCGACGGCAATTCGGCCTTGGGCAGGCCCTTGAGGTCGTAACGCCCGGCATAGGCGTCGATCTGGATGAACAGCCCCAGGAAGTAGAGCACCGACGGCACGATGGCCGCCAGCGCGACGGCAGCGTAGGGCACTTCCAGGAACATCGCCATCACGAACGCGGTGGCGCCCATGACGGGCGGCATCAGCACGCCGCCGGTGGAGGCACAGGCCTCGACGCCGCCCGCGAACGAACGGCTCATGCCCACGCGACGCATCGACGGGATCGACAGCACACCGGTGGTCATCACGTTGGTGATCACGCTGCCGCTCATCGACCCCATCAGGCCGCTGGACAAGATCGCGACCTTGGCCGGGCCTCCACGGACGTGTCCGAGGATTCCGAAGGCCAGGTTGATGAAGAACTGGCCGCCGCCAGTCATCTGCAGCGCCACCCCGAACACCAGGAAGCCGATCACCAGGCCGGCGAAAGCCTGTAGTGGCACCCCCATGACGCTCTCGGTGCTCATGGTGTGGTACATCGCGGCCTGCTCCAGCGTGGAGGGGAAGGCCTGGATCGGACCCGGCATGATGTCGGCGACGAGCGGGTAGAGCGAAAAAAGGCCGGCGATCAGCGCGATCGGCCACCCGCCCGCGCGCCGGGCGGCTTCTATGATGAGTGCCCACAACAGATAGCTCATCCACACTGCTTCGGCCGGCGCTGCGAAAGCCCAGCCGCGCTCGAGAATCGACTCGGCACGATAGACGAAGTACCCGCAGGTGGCGAAAGTGACGACCACCAGCAACAGGTCGTACCAGGGGACGCTGGTGCGCGAAGCGTGCCGGTGTGCCGGCCAGAGCAGGAACACCAGGGGCAGCATCAACGCGACGACCGCGTAATAGAACTGGGTTTCCAGCATCGGTACGCCGAAAACCCGCAGGTTGAACAGGAACTCGATGGTCAGCAGGATCAGCAGGCTGGCGAGGGTGCCCGGAACGAAGCGCAATACGCTCGTCAGTTCGCGGGTGCCTGTGCCCTCCTGCTCTTGCCTTTCCTTGGCGGCAGCACTCATGTCAGTGTCGTTCCAGGGCGATGAGCAGCAACGCGCTCAGAAAGAAAACGGCACGCCTGTCGCCATTGCGGGCAGGCGCGCCGGTGAGTTGCCGGTCGATGGCCGGTCAGCGTCGGATCATTCGAAGACCGGGTTCATGCCGGCGGCGGTCAGTGCATCGGCGCGCGCCTTCATCCAGCCGTCACGGAAAGCGTCCGCGTCCCGCGGCGGATTGCTGGCCATGTAGGTGGCCCAGGTGCTGGCGAGCAGTTCCTGACGCTTGATCAGCTCGTCCTGGTGTGCCTGCATGTCCTCGGTCCAGATGCCCTTTTCGCGGAAGTAACGGACCACGCCCTCGTGGAACGGCATGACCCACTTCAGGTTCTGGTTCTCGAGCGAATAGCCGGCCGCGCCGGGTGCGGAGTCCTTGTAGTCGTCGAAGTTGTCGTTCATCGCCCGGATCAGGCCATACACGGTGTCTTCGCTCAGATCGGCGTTCGCGATCAGGATCGGGTAGGGATAGCTGGCGCCGTAGTAGGGGTTGTCCGCGCTGATGCCGCCCGCGCCGGAGGTGATCCTGTGCGGCTGGAAGTAGGGTGCGGTGTCGGTCAGCCGCTTCCAGCCTTCGGTGTCGTTATGGTCCAGTTCGGGCCAGGCGATGCCGCGCGGGCTGCTCGCGAGCTGCTGGGCCGGAGGCGTGACCGTGGTCGTGAAGGAAGCGTCGGCCTGGCCGGCGATGATGCCGTCGAAGGAACGGCCATAGCCCGGGAAGTCGACCCGCTCGACGTCGTTCCAGGTCAGCCCGCCGAATGCGAGGTAGGCCTCGGTGCCCTTGTTGAGGGCGTCGTCACCGCGGACATAGGCGATGCGCTTGCCCCGGAGATCGGCCGGCGTCTTGACGTCCAGATCACCGGCCACGGCCAGGGCCAGGCCGAACGAGGCGATCGAGGTCGTGATCACGCGCACCGGCTGCGGACCCCACTCGGGATCGGCGAACATCATCACCCCTTCGGAGCCGAAGTAGCTGGCGATGCCGCAGGCGCACATGTCCACGCGATTGGTGCGCAGCGGGGTCATGCGCGACACGTCATTGTCGCCCGGCAGCACGCGCAGCGAGGTGCCGTATTTGTTCTGCAGCATGTTGCCGATGGCCACTGCCTGGGCGTAGCCGCTCGAGTTCGTGCCGTAGGCCGACCAGGCCAGCGTACGCGGCAGCGTGACGTCGGCAGCGGAAACGGCCGGAAGCACCAGTGCGGCCGCCAGTGCACCGGCAAGGATGTGGTTAAGACGAATACCCATTTCAGACTCCTCCTGCTCCGAGAGCAATGTTATTGATGGAACAACAATAAACCGCACGGCCGGGCACGCCCGGCTGCGAGGATCAGACGCTTTCGATGACCATGGCGAGGCCCTGGCCCACGCCCACGCACAGGCTCACGACCGCATAGCGTGCCTGACGCCGGTGCAGCTCGCGTGCCGCGGTGAGTGCGAGACGCGCTCCCGACGCACCGAGCGGATGCCCGAGCGCGATCGCGCCGCCGTTGGGATTGACCCGCGGATCGGTGGCTTCGATGCCGAGCACCTTCAGGCATCCCAGCACCTGCGACGCGAAGGCTTCGTTGATCTCGATGATGTCGACATCCGCAAGCGACAGACCGGCCCGCTCGAGCGCCTTGGGGATCGCGTAGCCGGGTCCGACGCCCATGATGCGGGGCGGGACGCCTGCGGCTGCAGCCGAAAGAATGCGCGCCATCGGCGCCTTGCCCACGCGCTCTCCGGTGGCACGATTTCCGACGATCAGCGCCACCGCGCCATCGTTGATGCCGGAGGCGTTGCCGGCGGTGACTACGCCGCCTTCGAACAGTGGCTTCAGGCGCGCAAGGGATTCGGCCGTGGTTTCAGCCCGCGGATGCTCGTCCGTATCGATGACGGTCGGCGGGGCCTTGAGTCCGGTCGGTACTGACACCGGGCAGATCTCGCCGGCGTAGAAACCTTGCTGCCGATTGGTTTCGTAGCGCTGCTGCGATGCCAGGGCGAACGCATCCGCCGCATCGCGGGTGATGCCGAACTCGTGCGCGACGTTGTCGCCGGTTTCGGGCATCGAGTGTCCGCCGTACTGTTCGACGAAGCGCGGGTTAGGGAAGCGTGCGCCGATCGTGGTGTCGTAGATGCGCGCATCGCGGCTGTAGGCACTTTCCGCCTTGCCGAGCACGAACGGCGCACGGCTCATGCTCTCCACACCGCCTGCGACATAGAGCTCGCCTTCGCCGCAGGTGATCGCACGCGCCGCATCGATCACCGCCGCAAGCCCGCTCGCGCACAGGCGGTTGACGGTCTGGCCCGGCACGGTGTCGGGGAAGCCTGCGAGCAGCGGCGCGAAGCGGCCGATGTTGCGGGAATCCTCGCCCGCCTGGGTGGTGTTGCCGAGGATGACGTCTTCGATGTCGGCGGCGTCCCACGGGTTGCGCGCGATTAGTTCGCGCATCACGGCGGCGACCAGGTCGTCCGGACGCACAGGGGCCAGCGCGCCTGCGTGGCGGCCGAAGGGGGTCCGAAGACCGTCGTAGATAAAGGCGTCGAGCATGTTCAAACCTCTTGGGTGAGCAGGGACAGTCCCAGCGTGGCGCGGCGGCGCAGCCAGGGGCTGGGGCGGTAGCGGGGGTCGCCGTTGATTCGGGCCAGGTTGTCGAGCAGCGCGAGCACGACCGCCGGGCCGAGCCGGTCACCCCATGCGAGCGGACCGGCCGGATAGCCGAGGCCGAGCGTGACCGCACGATCGATATCCTCGGGCGATGCGATGTTCTGCTGGGCAATCTCGCAGGCGATATTGATGATGTGCGCGACCACCCGCTGGGTGATCATGCCGGTGCTGTCGCGGACCAGATCCACCGGAACGCCGTCGGACGAGAACAGTGCGCCGGCCCGCGCGGCCCATTCCGGGGCGAGCACGGGGCTGCCCATCAGGACGCGACGCTTGGCGGTGTCGAACAAGGTGTCAATCGCCACGGTGCGCGCGGCGTTCAGGCCCGCTGCCGCGATCAGATGGGTGACGTCCTCGCCCAGCGGTGTCACGACGATCAGTGCATCGGTCTCCGGGCGGTCCGCAGCGGATACCTGCGCGCCGCAGGCTTCGGCCAGGCTGGCGGCGCGGCTGGCGAGTTCGGGATGCCTGCGGTCGATCCATACGGTCGTTGCCGGCGAGGCGTTCCAGGCCTGCTCGGCCATCGGTGCGGGTGCGGCGTCGCCATAGACATAAAAGCCGCGTCCCACTTTGCGACCGAACAGGCCGGCCGCCTGCATCGTCTTGAGGATTGGCTGCGGGCGATAGCGCGGCTCTTCGAAATACTGGTGATAGATCGACTCCATGACCGGAGTCGATACATCGAGGCCGGTGAGGTCAAGCAGTTCGAAAGGGCCCAGCCGGAAGCCTGCGCAGTCGCGCAAGATGCGGTCGATCACCTCGATGGGAGCGACATTCTCCGCGAGGACCCGCAAGCCTTCGGTACCAAATCCTCGTCCGGCATGATTGACGATGAAACCCGGCGTGTCCTTCGTCCGAACCGCGACATGGCCCCATGCCTTGCCAAGGGCCAGCAACTGGTCACCGACCTCGGGCGTGGTCATCAGGCCGTCGATGACCTCGACGATGCGCATCAGCGGCACCGGGTTGAAGAAGTGGAAGCCTGCGACGCGCTCCGGGCGGGACAACCCGGCTGCGATCGCGGTCACCGAAAGCGACGAGGTGTTGGTCGCGAGAATCGCGCCGGGCGCGATGATGCGCTCGAGATCCGCGAACAGCGCACGCTTGACTTCCAGGTTCTCGATGATGGCCTCGATGACAACATCGCACGTGGCGAGGTCTTCCAGTTGCTCTACCGGGCTGAGCTGCGCCTCGGCCGCCTTGGCCTGGTCGGCGGTGAGCTTGCCCTTCTCGACTAGGCGCGCCCAGGTACGCGCGAGCGTCGAGCAGGCGTTGCGCGCGGCGTCGGCACGGGTGTCCTGGAGCATCACGCGATAACCGGCCTGCGCCGCGATCTGGGCGATGCCTGCGCCCATCTGGCCGCAACCCACGATACCGATGCTGCGGATGCTGCGGCTCGTTTCGGACTGTTTTGTCGTCATGGCGAATCGGTTCCCTCGTGAGGCGCACTCTGAAGTATAGCGCCCGTTTTGAATTCTGAGATCTGCAGTGCAGACATAACATCTGCTGGCCGGACGAAATCTAGACGCCTCACTACCGGCTTGTCAATCCTTTTGTGATCGGGTCGCGGACGCGGCGGGCGTTCATCCCGCCCGATCACAGGCGATTCGGGAATTGCCGGCGGAAGCGCCGTGGTTTCTCGCGAGTGCGTCGATCGGCAGCCGTCGCCGGCGAGGGGTTGCCCGCCCGGCTTCCGCGCGGCGGCCTAGGGCATCCGGCTACTGCACCGAACAATTCCGCTATGCAGCTACGTTGTCCATTTTTGTATTGATGTTGCCGAGAACCTGTGCAAAGATTCGCGCTCATCGGGGGGCTTCCGAACTCCCGACGGTACTCATTTTCTTGAACGACGAGGTTAGGCGATGACTCTTTCCCCCGCGGCTTCGACGCCTGCGCGCAGAATCCATCAGATGTTCGCTCCTTGGGTTCGGGCGCGTCCGGATGCGGTTGCGCTCGACGACGGCAGTGTCACGCTGAGCTATACGGAACTCGATCGTGCGGTGAACGAGGCGGCCCAAGTGCTCGCCGGCCTAGGCGTCCGACCGGGCGACCGCGTACTCCTGGTGGCCGAGAACTGTGTCGCCTTGTGTGTTTCCATCCTCGCGATCAGCGCGCTGGATGCCTGGTCCGCAACCGTGAATGCGCGCCTGTCGTCACGCGAGATCGCCAACTACATCGAACATTCCGGCGCGCGACGTGCGCTTTATTTCGATCGCGTGTCGCTCGAAGCGGGTCAGCATGCCCAGCACTTCGGTGCGGAGCCAGTGGCGTTTCCGTTGGTCGGGCCGATCAGTGTGGGCCCGCTCGCAGACGCGGTGCCGGAACCGTTGTTCGAAGCGGCCGATGAGCAGGTTGCTGCGCTGGTCTACACCTCCGGCACCACTGGTGCCGCCAAGGCGGTGATGCTGACCCATGCGAACCTGATGTTCGTGGGCGAGAACACCCGCCGCATGCGCAACATGGTGCCCGAGGATGTGGTGTATGGCGTGTTGCCGCTCTCGCATGTCTATGGCTTGTCCTCGTTGTTGTCGGCAACCCTGATTAGCGGCGCCCGCCTGTTGCTGGTGTCGCGCTTCCAGCCGGATCACATGGCGCGCGCGATCGCGACGCAAGGCGTATCAGTGCTGCATGGCGTGCCGGCCATGTATGCACGGCTGACCGACTGGGTGGGGCGCAATCCCGAGGGTTTCGAGGCGCCACGCCTGCGGGTTGCCCAGGCCGGGGGGTCGCCCTTGACTGCGCCGGTCAAGGAGGGTTTCGAGCGCGTCTTCGGCATCACCCTCAACAACGGCTATGGAATGACTGAGACATCGCCGTCGATCTGCCAGACGCGCATGGATCCTCCGCGCACCGATTGTTCGGTGGGGCAGCCAATCCCGGGCATTGAGGTGAAGCTTTACGACGAGGAAGGCGCCGCCGGGGGCGCCGAGGGCGTCGGCGAACTGTGCGTGCGGGGTCCCAACGTCATGAAGGGCTATTACCGCGCGCCGGAACAGACCGCCGCGACCTTCCTGCCTGGCGGATGGCTGCGCACCGGCGACCTGGCGCGGATCGAGCCGGACGGAGCGGTGTTTATCGTCGGGCGCGCCAAGGAGCTGATCATCCGCTCCGGCTTCAATGTGTACCCGGCGGAGGTCGAGCAGGTGCTGAACGCCTTCCCCGCGGTGATGCAGTCTGCGGTCGTCGGCAGGGATGTCGAGAGCAACGAGGAAGTGATCGCCTTCGTCGAGGCGGTCGAGGAGTGCGAGATCGACATGGCGGCCTTGCAGGCGCATCTGCGCGAGAACCTCTCGCCATACAAGATCCCTGCGCGCATCGTGGTGGCGCACCTGCCCGCGGCGCCGAGTGGCAAGATCCTCAAGGCGGAACTGCGGCGCATGGCCGCAATCCTCGATGGCGGTCGCTGAAGGAAATCTGCCTGATATGGACAAACTCCTCGTAGAAGACCGCGATCGTGTCGCCACGCTGACGATCAACCGCCCGGCGGTGCGCAATGCGCTCGACTGGGAGACCTACGACGCGCTGACCAAGGCCCTCGCCGCTGCCGAAGGAGACGACACGGTGGGCGTGATCGTGTTGCAGGGCGCCGGCGGACATTTTTCGGCCGGCAGCGATTTGAACGATTTCCGGCGTCCGCGTCCCGCCGGGGACAGCCCGGGCATGCGCTTCCTGCGTCAGCTCGCTGCCATGACCAAGCCGGTTGTCGCCGCGGTGGAGGGTAATGCGCAGGGCGTGGGCGTGACCCTGCTGCTGCACTGCGACTTTGTCGTGGTCGACCCGCAGGCGCGGTTCCGGCTGCCATTCGTCGCTCTCGGCTTGTGCCCGGAAGGGGCGTCCAGCTATCTGCTGCCGAAGCGGGTCGGTGTGCGCACGGCGAACGACTGGCTGTTGCGCGCAAGACCCTTCGACGCGGCGGAAGCGCTGGCAAGCGGTCTCGCAAGTTCGCTCGCCAGCGCGGGCGCGGTACGGGAAGAGGCGCACGCGCTTGCGCTTGAGCTCACAGGATTGCCGGGCGACGCGCTCCGGCTCACAAAGAAAATGTTGCGGCATGCCGACGAGGGGGCTATACAGCACGCGTTCGCCTACGAGGCGCTGCACTTCGGGGAGTGTTTGCGAAACTACGAAGTGCAGGCCGGCTTTGAGCGTTTCTTAGAGCGCCGCGCGAACAGCAAGCCCACCGAGGTCCCACGATAACCGGGAGCGCCACGCATGGGATTTTCCGAACACGGCAAAACAGGCACAAAGGACTCATCGAATGGACAGGACGCAAGATATCGATTTGGACAACCCGCGCAGCAACGCCAAGGAAGATCGGCATTTCGTGACCGCCCTTGCTCGCGGGCTGGAGGTGCTGTCCAGTTTCCGCAGCGGTGACCAACTGCTGGGCAACCAGGAAATCGCAGATGCCTGCAAACTGCCGCGATCGACCGTAGCGCGGCTTACCTACACGCTAACCAAGTTGGGATACCTGCACCTGGTCCCCGGGTCTGGAAAGTACCGGTTGGGCACCGCCACGCTCGCGCTGGGTAGCGCGATTCTGTCCAAGCTCGATGTGCGCCAAATCGCCCGACCGCTGATGCAAGAACTCGCGGACTTTTCCAAGGGAATGGTTTCGCTCGGAATCCGCGACAAGCTGAGCATGATTTACGTGGAGAACTGCCGCAGCCAATCGGCACTGACGCTCAGCCTGGATGTGGGGTCGCGCATTCCGATCGGTACCACCGCAATGGGTCGCGCCTACCTTGCCGTGTGTCCGGATACCGAACGCCAAGGATTGATGGAACGCATACGCGAGCTCGACGAGCTGGCGTGGCCGCGAATCCAGGCGGGCATAGAACGATCAATGGAGGAATTCCACGAGACAGGGTGTTGCAGTTCTTTCGGCGAATGGCAAAAGGATGTCAACGCGATCGCGATGGCCTTTCAGCCCGGCGAAGGTCTGCCGCTGATGTCGATCAACGTGGGCGGACCGGCTTTCAACCTGGCGCCGCAATTCCTGCTCGATGAGGTCCGTCCGAGGCTGATCGAGTTGGTCAACATGATCATGGGGCGGTTGGGCCGGCTGTGATCCTGGCCGCCACTTGCTGCCGGACGGCCCGAGCCGCCGGCGAACACATACTGGAGTGCAACGCATGAAGATACTTGTCCCTGTCAAGCGCGTCATCGACTACAACGTCAAGGTGCGCGTGAAGAGCGACGGCAGTGGGGTCGATATTGCCAACGTGAAGATGTCGATGAACCCGTTCGACGAGATTGCGGTCGAGGAGGCGGTTCGACTGAAAGAAGCGGGGCTGGCGAGCGAGGTGGTGGCGGTGTCGTGCGGGGTGTCGCAGTGCCAGGAGACGCTTCGTGCGGCGATGGCGATCGGTGCCGACCGCGGGATTCTGGTCGAGAGTGCGGAGGAGTTGCAGCCGCTGGCGGTGGCGAAGCTGCTTAAAGCGGTGTGCGAGCGCGAGCAGCCGCAGGTGGTGATCTGCGGCAAGCAGGCGATCGACGACGACGCGAACCAGACGGGGCAGATGTTGGCGGCGCTGATGGGCTGGGCGCAAGCGACGTTCGCATCGAAGGTAGCGCTGGGCGACGGGGTGGTCAATGTGACGCGCGAAATCGACGGGGGTCTAGAGACACTGTCGATCCGGCTGCCGGCGGTGGTAACGACCGATTTGCGGCTGAACGAGCCGCGCTACGCGACGCTGCCCAACATCATGAAGGCGAAGAAGAAGCCGTTGGACACAGTAACGCCGCAGACGCTGGAGGTGGAGGTGGCGCCGCGGCTGAAGACGGTGAAGGTGTCCGAGCCGCCCAAGCGCAGTGCCGGCGAGCGCGTGGCCGATGTGGCACAGCTTTTGGACAAGCTCAAGAACGTGGCAAAGGTGATCTGAGATGAGCATTCTTGTAATTGCGGAGCACGACAACCAGAGTCTGAAGGG
>NZ_WTVM01000034.1 GCF_012910885.1 Azoarcus taiwanensis
CTGAACGAGGCAATGAAGCGCTCGACCAAGGCAGTCGTTCTGGGTGCCGGACTGGTAGGCATGCATGCGGCCGAGAACCTTGTGAAGGCCGGCGCCGACGTCACCATCGTCGAGATGAGTGCCCAACTGACTTCGGGCTACTTCGACCGCATCGCCGCCAACCTGATCGAACAGGCGTTTCTCGAAGCCGGGGCGACGATCATGACCGGTAAGCGCGTGATTGGCCTCGAACCCGGCGGGAACGGCACCCGCATCGCGCTCGATTGCGGCGCAACCCTGGAAGCCGACCTGCTGCTGGTTGCGACCGGCGTGCGCCCGGAGCTCGACTATCTGAACGGTAGCGGGATCGACGCCGATCGCGGAATTCTGGTCGACGACACCATGCGCACCTCGGTGGAGAACGTCTGGGCAGCCGGCGACTGCGCGCAGGCGCGCGGTTTCTTCACCGGCACACCGATCATGAACGCGATCCTGCCGGACGCGTCGATCCAGGGTCGCATCGCCGGCATGGCCATGGTCGATGACCCCGGCATCAAACCCTATCCGGGCGGGGTGCCACTGAACACTTACCACTTCTTCGGGCGGCATGCGATTTCGGTCGGCTCGAGCAGTGTCCCCGAGGGTGGTGAAGAGCAGGTCCGCTTCGACGAAGCGAGCGGGCGCTACCTGCGTGCGGTGTTCGATCGCGAGAACCGCCTGAGCGGGATCTTCGGCGTGAATGAGTTCTTCGACGGAGGCGTGATGGCGCAGTTGATTCTGCGTCGCACCGATCTGACCGACACCCGGGCGCGACTGTTCGCGAACCCGCTCGCGACGGGTCGCGAGCTGATGTCGCAAATCTGGCGCTAGGAGACAGCAATGGGACAAGCCTATTCAACCATCGCATTCGATCCATCCGCCTGTGACGGCTGTGGTGAATGCATGAAGGCGTGCGCACGCGTCAAGTTCGATTCCGCCGACGTCTCGCGCTCCTTGATCCAGATCGTCAAGTCCGGCGATGGTGCCGACATGCGTCCCGGCACGCCTGGCGAATTCGAACTCGCCCTATGTCGGCAGTGCGGTGACCCGAAGTGCGTCACAGTCTGCCCGGCAGCCGCACTAACAAAGAACGGCAGTACCGGCGTCATCGACTGGGACCCTGCGAAGTGCGTCGACTGTCTGTTGTGCACGCTCGGCTGTTCCTATGCCGGCATTTCACTCGATGCCGAGGTCGGACGAGTCAGCAAGTGCGACACCTGCGACGGCAATCCGGCCTGCGTTCCGGCTTGTCCGCATGGCGCACTGCGCTATGTGACCACCTCGCGAATCTACAATGAGGTCGGCGACTGGGAAGACCTTTTCGCGCCGGGCCTGGCGGGTTGCCAAGGCTGCAATACCGAGTTGCTGATGCGGCACGCGTTGCGCCGGGTCGGTCCCGACACCGTGCTCGCAACGCCACCGGGTTGCGTACCGGGCATGGGTTCGGTCGGTTTCAATGGCACGACGGGCACGAAGGTTCCGGTCTTCCACCCTCTGCTGACCAACACCGCGTCGATGCTCGCCGGCATCAAGCGCCAGTACAAGCGCGTCGGACGGGATATAACAGCCATGGCGATCGCCGGCGACGGCGGCGCCTCCGACGTGGGATTCCAGTCACTGTCGGGCGCAGCCGAACGCGGCGAGCAAATCCTGTTTCTCGTGATCGACAACGAAGGCTACATGAACACCGGCATGCAGCGTTCGAGCTGCACCCCGTTCGGCGCCTGGACCTCGACGACGCCGGTCGGTGAGCACGGCCAGGGCAAGACGCAGGATGCCAAGAATCTGCCGCTGATCATGGTGAATCACCGCTGCGAGTATGTCGCGACCGCCTCGACGGCCTTCATGGAAGACCTGTACGACAAGCTCGACAAGGCCATCGCGGCCTCCAAGCGTGGCTTTGCCTACCTGCACGTCTACTCGCCCTGCACCACCGGCTGGCGGTTTCCGGGCGATCGCAACATCGAGGTCGCACGCAAGGCGGTGGAAACCAACTTTGTGCTGCTCTGGGAATACACCCAGAACCGCGGGCTGCGTTTCACCCGCCCGGTCAACGATCCGGCACCGGTAACCGAATACCTGAAGACGATGGCCCGCTTCAAGCACCTGAGCGAGGCACAGATCGACCATATCCAGCGCAAGGTGGAGGAGAACCTGCGCTTCGTTAAGCGAATGGCGGAGATGGCAGATGCAGAATGAAAAAACAGCCCCAAACACCCCGCGCCCCGATCTGGACGCGGCGGAAAACATGACACGCGAAGCGCTCGAGGCCCTGCAGCTCGAACGGCTGCGCTGGTCCCTGCAGCACGCTTATGACAACGTGCCACACTACCGGACAGCCTTCGACGCGGCTGGCGTCAGGCCGGCCGACCTGCAGACGCTGTCCGACCTCGCGCGGTTTCCGTTCACGACGAAGACCGACCTGCGCGACAACTATCCATACGGCATGTTCGCGACACCACTGTCCGACATCGTGCGTATCCACGCCTCTTCCGGCACCACCGGGCGGCCCACTGTCGTCGGCTACACGCAGCAGGACATCAGCACCTGGGCCGGCGCAATGGCGCGTTCGATCCGCGCGGCGGGCGGCTCACGCAACGACATCATCCTGAACTCATACGGCTACGGTCTGTTTACCGGCGGACTTGGCGCGCACTATGGCGGCGAAGCGCTCGGCGCGACGGTCATTCCGATGGGGGGTGGCAATACCGAGAAACAGGTCCAGTTGATCGATGAGTTCTCGCCCACGATCATCATGGCGACGCCTTCGTACATGCTCACCATTGCCGACGAGATGCAGCGCCAGGGCATGGATCCGGCCGCATGCTCGCTGCGCATCGGCATTTTCGGCGCCGAACCCTGGACCAACGAGATGCGCGCCGAGATCGAACGGCGCCTGGGAATCGACGCCGTCGACATCTATGGGCTTTCAGAGGTTATCGGCCCGGGTGTCGCCTGTGAATGCATAGAAACCAAGGATGGACCGCACATCTGGGAAGACATGTTCTACCCGGAGATCATCGATCCCGTCACTGGCGAGGTGTTGCCCGACGGCGAGCACGGGGAACTGGTATTCACCTCACTCACCAAGGAGGCGATGCCGATCATCCGCTACCGCACACGTGACCTGACCCGGCTGATGCCGGGCACCGCGCGACCGATGCGCCGGATGGACAAGATCACCGGTCGAAGCGACGACATGCTGATCATCCGCGGGGTCAATGTGTTCCCGACCCAGATCGAGGAACTCATCCTCAAGGACGAGCACCTGTGCGGACACTATCAACTGGTGCTCGAACGCGAGGGGCACATGGACA
The DNA here is from genome assembly GCF_012910885.1 of Azoarcus taiwanensis. Classification (GTDB taxonomy): domain Bacteria; phylum Pseudomonadota; class Gammaproteobacteria; order Burkholderiales; family Rhodocyclaceae; genus Azoarcus_F; species Azoarcus_F taiwanensis. The sequence continues at coordinate 3,336 of NZ_WTVM01000034.1, forward strand.
GCCTGACGGTTCGCACCGAGCTCCGGCACGACCTGTGCGATTCGATCGGTCGGGCGCAGCGCGACGCGATCGCTGCCAATCTGCGCCACGCAATCAAGAGCACGGTCGGCGTCTCGTCGGTCGTCGAAGTACTGCCTTCCGACAGCATCGAGCGCACCCTCGTGGGCAAGGCGAAGCGGGTCATCGACAAGCGTCCGAAACAGGGCGTGGCGGCCTGATCGGCCGAGAACAACCAGAAGCGACAGAAAGGGGAGACACGAGGTGCAACATACCGAGGCGGAACCGGAAACGGCCACAGAGGCAATCGCCGCGATCGCCGCGCGTCAGAGCGGCACGGAACGACCTGCAGCGCTCAGCGACAGCGAACTCGCATCCATCCTGATCACCATCGGCATCGCGCTCGAACCGGAGCTCGATATGGTGAACGGCGGGCGAAAACCGGACTATGCAATTGCCCTGAACGCGACACGCGAGTTCGGGCTGGTGATCAGCGCCGGCCTCGCCGGCGTGGAGGCGAGGCTCGACATCGCGCACTTCGCGCGGGACCGCGCACGAGTATGCTCCGTGGTCGAGCTCACCGACGCCACGGATCTTCTTTCACGCTTCCAGCGCACCCTCGCCTACCAACGCATGGCGCTCGGCATCGAACGCCGTGCACTGCGACGCCTTGACGAAGCCCTGCTGCAAAACTTCGAGGCCGTGCTCGCCCTTGCCGCAGACGTCGCCGGCATGCGCAGCGACGACGCTCACAGCCTGCATTCGCTGCAGCTCGACTGTGTCTGGGGTGACGACGAAGCAATCCACGTAGTCTCGGCCTCTGGCGCCACCGGCGAAGCGCCGACGCGGCGCTATCCGAGACCAATCGCGAAGATCGACAGGCTGCTGCACCCGCGCACGATAGGGCTGGTTGGCGTATCCGCGAGCGGGATGAACTTCGGGCGAATCATTCTGCGCAATCTGCTGGGCAGCGGCTGCGAACCGTCCCGGCTGCGCATCCTGCGCCCTGGCGAAGACGAGATCGACGGCGTGCGCTGCGTCGAAGGGCTGGCATCTCTCGACGAGAAGCTCGACCTGTTGATCGTCGCGGTGGCGGCAGACGCGGTATATGGCCTGGTCGACGAGATCATCGCCACCAATGCGGTCGAGTCGGTCATGCTGATCCCGGGCGGGCTGGGCGAGACCGAGAAGAGCCGCGAAGCCGCGGCCGCGATGGCCGAGCGTATCAATGCCGCCCACGGGCGCGGGGATGGCGGGCCGGTCTTTCTCGGCGCGAACTGCCTCGGGGTGGTTTCCCACCCCGGCGCCTACGATTCCTGGTTCATACCGCTCGAACGCCTGCCCAAGCCGCAGAAGCGCGCGCAGCGCAACGCCGTCATGCTGAGTCAGAGCGGCGCGTTCATGATCACCCGCCTCAGCCATAACCCGTGGCTGGATCCGCGCTACATGATCGCGATGGGCAATCAGACCGACCTCACCCATGGCGACTTGTTGTCCTGGTTCGCGCAACGAGAGGACGTAGAGACCATCGGCGTGTATGTCGAAGGTTTCCGCGACGAGGATGGCCTCGTGTTCGCCCGTGCAATCCGGCGCGCGGTCGAGAATGGCAAGCTCGTGGTGGTCTACAAGTCCGGGCGCAGTCCTGCGGGCCAGGCCGGCGTGATGGGACACACCGCGTCGATCGCCGGCGACCCGGTACTGTTCGATTCGGTGCTCCGCCAGGCCGGCGCGATCGTGACCGACAAGGTGGAGGATTTCGACGACTTGTTCTACATGGCCGGCGTCTTCTACCACAAACGCATCGGACCACGCCTCGGTGCCGCCAGTGGCGCCGGTTTCGAGGCGGTGAGCGCGGCTGACTCGATCGACGGCGAGACCTTCTCGATGCAGATGGGCACCCTCGAGGCCGACACGGTGACACGGGTCGAAGCCATCCTCGCGGAAAAGAAGCTCGCCGCGCTGGTCGAGGTGCGCAATCCCCTGGACATGAACCCCGGTGCGGACGACGATGCACACGTGCGCATCACCGAGGCATTCATCGAAGACCCCAACATCGATGCCGTGGTCGTCGGCCTGGACCCCACCGCACCGATGGTACGCGCCCTGGCCGAGAGCCGCTTGCGTCCGGGCTACGACATCAACGACCCGCTGAGCACGGTGCACACGCTGCCTCCCCTGGTCGAGCGTAGCGACAAACCCATCGTGGCGGTCGTCGATGCCGGCAGCCTTTACGACGCGATGGCCGATGCGCTGCGTGATCGCGGTGTGTGCGTATTCCGCAACGTCGCGCGCGGCACCCGGGCGCTCGTGCGTTATGTCGAGGCGCGGCTCGCCGCCGAGCTGATCCGTACGAACCGGCACAGGGACTGACCACCCCGGACCCGGTCACTTTCCATTATCCCCACTCGAGGAGTGCTCACCATGAGCGAAACCCTGGCCCCCGGCCTGACCCTGACCCGCCGCTACGAAATCGACACCGCACGCACCATCGCCTTCATGGGTGACGAGTGCCGCGTCTACTCCACCCCCGCGCTGCTCTACGACATCGAAGTGTGTTGCCGCGACCTGCTGCTCGAACACATTGGAGAGGGCAAGGACTCGGTCGGTACGCGTATTGAGCTCGATCATGTCGGCGCAACCCTGTTGTCGATGTGGATAGAGATCACCGTCAAGCTCGTCGAAGTCAACGGTGCCGCAGTCACCTTCGAGTTCACCGCGCGCGACGCACTCGAAGAGGTCGCCCGCGGTCGTCACAACCGGTTCATCGTCGGCGTCGACAAGACCCGCCAGCGCCTGCTTGGCAAACTCGAGAAGGCTCGCTCCGCCTGAACACGCCCCGTATCGAAAGCGTTCTACGCAGGGACAGGCGGAATGCAGCGACACTGCGCGCATACCCCTGATCGGACCGGTTACGCGGACCGGAGCTGTTGCGACTACAATTGGGATCCGTGCCTTCTAGCCTTGCATACCCATGGTCCAACGTGCCGCCAACACGCCGATCCGCTTCGGCCTGCTCCCGGAACTGATCGGCTACCGGCTCCGTCTCGCCCAGCTTGCCGTGTTCAAGGATTTCTGCGAACACGTCGGGGGGGCCGAGATGACGCCGACGCTCTTTGGCGTGCTCGCACTGGTCGAGGCCAACCCGGGCATGACACAGGCTCAACTTGCCGAAGCGATCCAGCTCGACCGCTCCAGCATCGTGAGTATTCTGGACAAGCTCGAGGCGCGTGGTCTGGTCGAGCGTCGGCGGGCGCCGAACAACCGGCGATCGAACGCACTCCGGCTCACCGCAGACGGCGAAGCACTGGTCGCCGAACTACTGCCCGAAGTTCATGCCCACGAGCAGCGACTGGTCCGCCATCTCGACGCTGACGAGCAGAAAACGCTGCGCGCCTTGCTTGACAAGGTCATTTCAGTCACAAGCTGATCGGGCCCGCGCGGGCAAATCGGGGAGGCGTGTCAACCGTCACGCCGCTTTCGCAAGCCTGAACCCGCGCGACTGGCCGACGCTCATCCAGTCAGGAGGCCTCACCCAATGAACATTTCCGAATCCCTCCTGCACGCGCTGCGCGATCATGGCGCCAGGGAAATCTTCGGCATCCCCGGCGATTTCGCCCTGCCGTTCTTCAAGGTCATCGAAGAGTCGGGAATTCTGCCCCTGTACACGCTGAGCCACGAACCCGGTGTGGGTTTCGCTGCCGACGCCGCCGCCCGCATCCATGGCGGACTCGGCGTCGCTGCAGTCACCTATGGCGCCGGCGCACTCAACATGGTCAATCCGGTGGCCGGTGCTTTCGCCGAGAAATCACCGCTGGTCGTCATCTCCGGCGCCCCGGGCGCTGGCGAGTCCAAGTCCGGCCTGCTGCTTCACCATCAGGCCAAGACCCTGGACTCGCAGTTCGCGATCTACAGGGAAATAACCTGCGACCAGGCGCGCCTGGACGACGCCCACAGCGCCCCCGACGAGATTGCGCGCGTGCTCGCGAGTTGCCTGCGTGAGTCCCGTCCGGTCTATATCGAGTTGCCGCGCGACATGGTTGGCGTAGCGTGCGAGCCAGTCCAGCCGCTGGCGCCGGACGCGCCGGACGCCGAGGCGCTCGCGGCCTGCGCCGACGAGATTCTCGCGCGCCTCAACGCTGCACACTCACCGGTGGTCCTGGTCGGCGTCGAGGTTCGCCGTTTCGGGCTGGAGTCGCGGGTCGCCGAACTGTGCACGCGTCTGGGCATCCCCGTCGCCACCTCCATCCTCGGTCGCGGCTTGCTCGCCGACGCTGGCGCGCCGCTGGTGGGCACCTATCTCGGCGTTGCCGGCGACACCCAGATCACCGAACTCGTCGAACAGTCCGACGCGTTGCTGTTGCTCGGCGTCGTGCTTTCCGACACCAACTTTGGTGTGTCGTCGCGTCAGATTGACATGCGCAAGACCATTCAGGCACTGGACCACCGGGTCAGCCTGGGCTACCACGTCTATCCCGACATCCCCCTCGCGTCTGTGGTGGATGCGCTGCTGGAACGGGTGACCGATACCGGAAAAGCCCGCACCCGGACGATCCAGCCTCCCGCATATCCGCACGGACTGGTCGCGGATGACGCTCCAATCACACCCAACGACATCGCCTGTGCGATCAACGATTTGATGCTCGAACACGGCCGCATGCCAATCGCCGCTGACATGGGCGACTGCATGTTCACCGCGATGGACATTGGGCCAACCGCACTGGTCGCGCCAGGATATTACGCAACAATGGGTTTCGGCGTGCCAGCCGGACTCGGTCTTCAGGCCGCATGCGGCGAACGCCCCCTGATCCTGGTCGGCGACGGGGCATTCCAGATGACCGGCTGGGAGCTCGGCAACTGCCGCCGCTTCGGCTGGGACCCGATCGTGATCGTGTTCAACAACCTGTCCTGGGAAATGCTCCGCACCTTCCAGCCGGAATCCGGTTTCAACAACCTCGACGACTGGCAGTTTGCCGCAATGGCGAGCGGGCTGGGCGGAGACGGCGTTCGCGTTCATAGCCGCGCCGAACTGAGCGCCGCCCTGGTTCAGGCAGTAAAGCGCCGCGGCCGTTTCCAGCTTATCGAGGCGATGATCCCGCGCGGCGTCCTGTCGGACACGCTGAATCGCTTCGTCTCGGGAGTTAAACGTCTGAGCCGGAAGTGACGGCGGCCCGCCACACTCCATGACGCCCCCAGGAACTTCCGCTCACGACCCGATCCTGTCATTCACTGTGTTGGTAGTGCAATGTCAAGTTTCGAAGTCCAGCAGTCAACCAGTCAACCAGTCAGCATGCTCGATTTCTCCGATTCCGAGATGCCAGGGCGGTTGCCAAGGGAAGGAACAGTGTTAGCGGAGAGTCAGGCAGAGTGATGAAACCGTGATGTCCATAAAAGGCTGCCGCGTGGTCGTCCTTGGCATCGACCATCAAGGCATACGCGGCAATCTCGGAACGGGTGGCCCGCTCGAGCGCATCGGCCAGTAGCGCACCGCCGAGGCCCTGTCCGCTGAATGCCTCATCAACGGCCAGGCGCCCCATGCGGACGGCTGGCACAGTCGGATACCGTGGAAGCTTTTCGCTGATGCTAGCCGGGAGATCGGCCAGCATGAGGCTTGCCGAAGCGAGGGTGTAGTAGCCGGCGATGCGCTGCCGATCGGCCAGCGCCACGAAGCAAGCCGCCACGCGACGCCGAATGTCCTGTGCGACTTGCTCTCGCAAGTACCGGTCGAGCGGATCTGAACCACCGTGGAACCCAGTACGGTCATGCGCAGCATCAAGCGGCGCGACGAGGAACGGTGCGTTGCTCATTCAGCACGCAAGAGCTTGCGGCGACGAGCAAAGGCACGTTCCAAGGCTGGGGCTGGTTGCGGAGGCGATAGCAGCGCCTGCGCAAAGCACTCCTGATCGGCGAGCGAAAGACGGATGACTTCTGCCTGCTCGATGGCGCGCTGGGCGGCGTCCTGCACGGCGTCGACCACGAAATCGGTCATGGTACGCCCCTGAAGTTCAGCGGCTCGCTTGAGCATCGCGTGCAGATCGGTGCTGATCCGGGCTTCAAGCCGAGCGGTATTGGTAGCTGTAGGCATAACTTGTTCCTCCTGCGCAGAATTATACGGCAAATTGCCGTACAAGGCATGCGTACCAATAGCCGAGTTGCTCACTCCAGCGCTCGACAGGTTTTGGCCGCGAGCCGCGCATTGGAGACCTCTGCCGAGAAGCCTAGTCCACTCGTCCTCACGAAACTGGCTCCGCCCCAGTTGCGACCGTCAAGACACCAATAATTCGCAAGCTGCTAGTTGGGCTGAGCGTTCATGGGCTCGGAGATTTCAATCAGGTTTCCGTCCGGATCACGCAGATAGACAGAAAGGATGGGGCCTTGCGACCCAGTGCGTTTCACCGGGCCTTCGATGATGGGCCATCCGCATTCCTTCAGTCTTGAGATTACGTCACTCAAGGGTAGCGAGGCGATGAAACAAAGGTCCAGAGCCCCCGGGGTTGGCAGCTTGGCTTTGGGTTCGAACTCGCTGTCCTTGTTGTGCAGATTGATCTTCTGGTTGCCGAACTTGAATGCCTTCCGCTCGACTGGAGGCGTCCCGCCAATGAAGGTTTCGAGTGACATCCCCACCACGCGTGTATAGAAGTCGATGCAGGCCGCTTCATCGGCGGAGGTGAGGACCAGATGGTCCAGGTGGCTGATCATGATGCAGTTCCGGGTATGGGACTCGAGACGCGGGCGTTTGTTAACTCACCGTATCTCGCTGGCAGACCTCTAAAACCGTCAGGCACGAACTGGCGTGCCGCGCTTTTGTGCACGTATCGACGCCGCAAGTGACTTGAACTCGACAAGACGGGCCAGTTCCGGATTACCGAGCTGTTTCGCAAGCGTGAGCGCGGTTTCGCCATCGCGTCGCGATGCAAACACATTGGCGCCACGCTCGATCAAGGTGAGCGCGATGTCTGCCGTGCCACCGGAGATCGACAAGAGCAGAGGCGTATTGCCGAACGGATCTCGCACTTCAAGGTAGGCACCCTTCGCGAGTAGCGCTTCAACCGTGCTCTTGTAGCCAGCCGTCGGCTTGCCGCATGCGACCAGAAGTGGGGTCAGGCCCAGTCGATCCCTCGCGTTCGGATCCGCACCCGCTTCGATCAGGATTTTTGCAATGATCGTGAGTCCGCGTTTGAGTGCTGTCAGCAGGGGAGGTGTCCCGTCCTCAGATGCCATATTGACGTTGAAGTTCGCTCGCACGAAAAGGTCGATCACCTCTTGATCGCCTTCTTCCAGGTAGTGGAAGAAGTTCTTCGGCAGGAAGGCAATCTGCCGCGAGGCGAGCTCCTGCAGTGCGTGCTCTTTTTTCTCCGCGGATTTGAAGGTTCTGAGCTCACAGGCGTCGCGCAACCGGATGATGTCGGTCAGCACCTCGGGCGGAAAGCCCTTGCGCCCCCCACGTTTGTCAATCAGCAGATCGCTGAAGTAGTCATGGATCTCGGGCGTGTCCCACAGCGCTTCCATCTTGATCAGGATGCGCTCGAACTCGCGTTCCAGGTGAACGGGGTAGGTTGTGCCCATGAACGCAAAAAATGGATGTTTCACTCAACGGCTCTTCGTTCTGAGAACTCTCTTTTTTACAGCGACATCCTGGCGGCACGAAGCAACGACGGACACGCGGCGTGATTTTTGTCACGGTTTCTGCCCGCACCCGAGGATCCTGCAACGTTCTTGTGTTTGCGGCTTGAACGAAAGCCATTGGGGTGCATGGGAAGCCGAATGGCTGAAGAGCGGCAGACTCCTGCTGGGCGACCCAGGCTAGCCGTTGGGCAAGCGTGGTTTTTCCATCGGCTAAGACAGGGCGAGGAACTTGGGCATCCGCGCGCATGACGCGGACTTGCGAGCCACTTGCCACGGTCTGCACCCTATCGACGATGCACATGAACTCGCGGGCGTTCGCCATGCAGATGTGGGTGGATCAAACTTTCGTATCGTTCTTGGCCTTCCAATAGTTGGCATTCCATCAATTAATGGTCGATACTGACTGCAGCGCTGGCGCTTTGCCTGCCAGGTTGGAGATGAACCATGGAAACCGGTATCCGCAAGCGAGTCGAGCGACTGCTCGCCCGCCTAGAGTCGACTCCCCAGTATCCCGGCCAGGGCAAGACCTTGTTCGTGGACCTCGAACAGCGCAGCTCGCAGAGCGCCTACCTGCCAATGAGCTTTGTCGGCCATTTTCTCGGAGGACGCGGCGCGAACATGGCGCTGCTGTACAACCTGCTCGACGACAGCCGCGAAGCACTCGACCCGGAGGTGCCGCTGATCTTCGGTGTCGGCATGCTGACAACCACCTTGCCGTCAGCAACCCGGGGCAACTTCACCAGCCGCTCGCCTGACAGCAAGGCCATTCTCGACGCAAGCGGAGGCGACTACTTCCCGGCCTTCATGAAGCGCAACGGCTACGATCACCTCGTCCTCTATGGCCGTCACACGCAATGGACGCTGCTCGAACTCCACGGCGACGAGATTGCGTTCCGCGATGCAACGCCTTACCTGGGCATGGACAACATCGACTTCAGCGCCGCGATCCAGCGTGATCTCGAATGCAAGGAGCGTGAAACCATGGCGATGGCGCGAATCACCAGCGCGGGCGAGAATCTCGTGCTGTCCAGCGGCATCATGGGCGGGCCGAAGGCAATCTGGGCTCGCGGCGGCGGCGGCGCGAAGATGGGGTCGCTCGGCCTGAAGGCCATCATCGTGCGTGGCAAGGGCAGTCAGGTGAAGGTCAGTACCGCTTACAAGCTGGGCGGCAAGGCGATGGGGCAGAAGACGCTAACCACCAGTGTGATCCAGAACGCCCTGAAGAAGGTGGGCACCCCGTTCCTGTACAAACCCAGCCGCGCACTCTGCGCCCTCGGCACCAAGAACAACCAGGAAACGACCTGGCACGACACCCTCGATGCCGACAATTTCGACCCCTACCGCCCCGGCATGGACGGTTGCTACCTCTGTCCAGTCCAGTGCCGGGCAATGAACGACCTGACCCCTCAAGGCAAGGGTGGCTGGGGCGCGAGCGCACTCAAGGGCCTTAGCGGCAACGCCAGCTACGACACGGCGCAGGCCGAGGTGGAACACCATCGCGAGAAGCGCTACCAAGGCATCAAGGGCGATGGCGTGTTCGACAAATACGACCACGGCGACGGACCGGAATACGTCACCGTCGGCAAGTTCGGCCCCAACCTCGGCATTCGCGAGCCTGAGCAGGTGCTTCGCCTGAACAACATCCTCAACGATCTCGGCCTCGATTCGGCCAGCACCGGCGGCGCGATCGGCTGGGCGATGGAATTGTTCCAGCGCGGCATCATCACGCTCGAAGACACTGGCGGCCTGGATCTGAGCTGGGGCAACTATGAAGTCGTCGAGAAGCTGTTGTTCATGACCGCGCGGCGCGAGGGCTTCGGCGACACGATTGCCGACTCGTCACGTGCAGTGGAACGGGGCAAGTACCCGGCCGAAGCGCTGGACTATCGCATGGCGGTAAAAGGTTTGTTCCAGTCCGATCCCCACGATGCACGCATCCTGAAGGCGTTTGCCCTGGGTCTCGCGGTGGCCACCCGGGGTATGGACCATCTCCGCAACCGTGTCACACTCGAGATCAACGCGCGCATCAACGACGACCCCGATTTCAAGACCGCCTTGTATGGTGGTTTTGTGGCCGCCGAGCCGAACAGCTACATCGGCAAGGAATACGCGGTCCGGCGCTGCGAGGACACCTTTGCGGTGGGTGACTCGGTCGGCATGTGCCGCTTCAACACAAAGCTTTTCAACTCGCCCAGCCTGCCGGACTTGGAGGATTATTCGCGACAACTCAACGAACTCGCGGGACTCGACATGAGCGCCGCCAGGCTCGAGGAGTGCGGCCGTAACATCATCGGCCTGGAACGTTTGCTCAACGCCCGCTTCGGTCTGCGCGCCGAGGACGACACTTTGCCGCGACGCTGGTTCGAGGAGCCGATCCAGGTCGGACCGTTCAAGGGCGAGAAGATCGACCGCGCTGAGTTCGAGGCACTCAAGGCCCGTTTCTACGCCCTCACCGGCCTCGACGATCAGGGCGTACCCAAGCCGGAATGGCACGCGCAACTCGCCGACGTGGTGACCGGCTTCGAGGTCAGGGTGCGCCTGCCGGGAAGCCCCCAGCGCATCGTCGTCATCGACGAACCGGTGGAAACTGTCGCGCAGTTGCGAGAGGTGCTGGCACAGCGCCTCGGCGGCGCGGGCACAGAAATGGAGGACCGGTCGCTCAACTTTGCGATCGACGGTCAGATGGTGATGTCGCGCGAACAGGCGACCCCTGTTCGCAACCACGGCGAAGTCACCCTGGTACCGGCACTCGCCGGTGGTTGAGACTCAGTCGAGAATGACCTGGATGCGATCGTCCACGTAGTTCTGCAACAGGTTGTTGATCGCGAACAGGGTGCCGGTGACCGCGGACGGACAGCCGCCGCAGGCCCCCTTGTAGCGCACGGTCAGGGCGAACTCCTGCAGGCGGAGGATGTCGAGTCCGCCGCCGTCCTTGTCCAGATAGGGGCGGATATGCTCATCAAGGACATGGTTGATCTGCATGAGCAGGTCAGGGTCGTCTGCGTCGGTCTCGAACGGATCTCCAACATCATGGACGGACGGCGCTCGCTCACCCGGGGGCGGGTTCTCGCACGATACGTTTATCACGCGACGCGGCTTGTAGGCCTCGATGCAATCGCTCACCGCCGCCTCGAGTGCTTCCACGTCGGCAGTCGGCATGCGTGTCACGGTGACGAAATCATTGGTGCAGTACACACCGGCCACCCCGTCGATGGCGAACAGCTTCTCGGCGAGGGGATCGCCAAAAGCGCGCGAGGCCGAATCGAACTGTCGTGCAGACTGGATCTGCAGCGGCGCGTCGAGCACGAACTTGGTCGCAAGCGGATTGGGAGTCGGTTCGATGGAACAAACAGTAGGCATGGCGTAATCCCTCGGCTTGGGTACTGACTGCGGCCAGGAGTCGTTCGGAGTCCGGGCCAGATGGATTCTCACGAGAATCTCCAACGTCCAGAATCAATCTTAGCTTCCGTTTACGTTAACGTCCACTTATCCGTGAAATGTGAGTCGTGCTGGAAAAGCATCCAACCACAGTCGACACTGCACGCAATAAGAAACGACGTGGCTATGGGGCAGTCGCGTGCAAGGCGAACCACCCCATTGACGCGAACTTGGGAAGACAGGAGCCCTGGATTGACAAGGTCTTCAGAAACCCGACCGCAGCTTTCAGGACCGCCTGCGCACCCAGGTGGCGCGCTCTAGCTCAGGCCTGCTCGGTCTGCGCAATCTCGGTTTCGCCCGCCTTGGCGGCAGCGTTGCGCTTGCGCACCGACATCGTGCGCTGGCAATCGGCCTCGGCCACCTCGATTTCACTGAGAATGGCACGGATGTCCTGCATCTGCTGCTGAAGCAAGGCCCGGCGCTCGGACAACAGGTTCATGAACCTGCTCATCTGGGCATCCTCGGTGGGCGCATGGTCATACAGATCGAACAGCTCACGGGTGTCGTTGAGACTGAAACCCAGACGTTTGCCGCGCAGAATCAGTCCCAGTCGTACCCTGTCGCGTCGACTGTAGATGCGACGATTGCCGCGCCGCAAGGTCGACAGCAAACCCTGGTCCTCGTAATAGCGGATCGCGCGGGTGGTAATATTGAACTCTTCGGCGAGCTGGGAAATCGTGAACGTGGTTGCCCGCGCGGAGCTGCCCGGACGGAGCGAATTCTTACCAGACCTGTTCGACATGATGCTCTTTGCAACTCCATTCACCGATCGACGCCGCACGTAGCGTATTCGTCCGCCGCGCCGCAGGCAAGAGGCGGAACAACGGCTACGCAGTTTCGACGAGATTCAGTCGTCAATGATATTGACGATGACGTAAACGTCAAGCAAAAGATGCGCGCACACGCGGCACTGGCGTGAGAATCCGGCCCGAACGGGGTATGCCCAAGCGATATCGCCGCTGCTTCCCGGAACGATCAGACGCGTTCGACAATCATCGCGATGCCCTGCCCGACACCGATGCACATTGTGCAAAGCGCCCGACGTCCGCCGCTCGCCTCGAGCTGGCGGACCGCCGTCAACACCAGCCGCGCACCCGAGGCACCGAGCGGATGACCAAGCGCGATCGCGCCACCGTTAGGGTTCACGTACGGCGCGTCGTCCGGCACGCCAAGCTCGCGTAACACGGCGAGTCCCTGTGCGGCAAAGGCTTCGTTCAGTTCGATCACGTCGATGTCCGCTAGCGTCAGGCCCGTACGCTGCAGGAGTTTTTTCGATGCAGGCGCGGGGCCGATACCCATGATGCGGGATTCGACCCCCGCTGTTGCCATGGCCACCACGCGCGCACGTGGTGTGAGGCCATTGCGTACCGCAGCCGCCTCGCTGGCCAGCAGCAACGCGACTGACCCGTCATTGACGCCCGAAGCATTGCCTGCGGTCACCGTGCCGTCCGGGCGAACCACGCCCTTGAGACGCGCGAGCGCCTCGAGCGAGGTTTCACGTGGATGCTCGTCGGCCGACACGATCACGGGGTCGCCCTTGCGCTGCGGTATCACGACCCGAATCAGTTCGCCATCGTAGAAGCCACGCGCCAGTGCAGCTGCATAACGCTGTTGGCTGCGCAAGGCGAACGCGTCCTGGTCTTCACGCGCAATGCCGAACTGAAGCGCAACATTCTCGGCAGTCTCGGGCATCGAATCGATGCCATGCGTCGCTTTCATGCGCGGGTTGACGAAGCGCCACCCGATTGTCGTGTCCTCTATCCTGGCGCTGCGCGAGAAGGCGGATTCGGCTTTCGCCAGCACGAAGGGCGCACGGCTCATGCTTTCCACGCCACCGGCAATCATGATGTCGGCCTCACCAGCTCGAATTGCACGGGCGGCAGTGCCGATGGCATCCATACCTGACCCGCACAGGCGATTGAGGGTCGCGCCTGGTACCGTAACCGGCAGACCCGCGAGCATGGCCGCCATGCGCGCGACGTTGCGGTTGTCCTCCCCCGCCTGGTTGGCGCAGCCGTAGTACACATCGTCGATCTGCGCCGGATCGAGGCCCGGGTTACGCTCGATCAAGGCCTTGATCGGTAGTGCTGCGAGATCGTCCGCACGCACCGACGACAATCCGCCGGCGTAGCGGCCAATCGGAGTGCGAACGCCGTCGCAGATGAATACTTCAGTCATGGCATCAGCCCTTTGAGATTGCGTGGATCGGATCCGCAGTTGTGGCGCGCGACTTTGTCGTCTGACGCGTGCCGGCGAGCCCGCTCACGCCCTGGATGAAGATGCGCGACACGATCGGCGCCATATCTGCGTAGGACAGAGGCCCGTCTGGCCTCAACCAGGTGAAGGTCCAGTTGATCATGCCGAACAGAATCATCGCGACCGGTTTGTCCAGACCCTGTCGGCGCAAGCCCGGTTCGACCCGTTCGATCGCGTCGGCAAAGGCGGCAACCACGCGCCCTTCCTTCGCTCGCACCGATGTCCTGAGCTCAGGGCGAAGGAACTTGACGTCCTGTACGATCACCGCATGGTGACTCTGACTGCTCGCGTATATTTCAAGAAAGCGGGCAATCAGCGCCTCGAGGTGCGGCAAGGCCTCGAGTCGCGCGGCGTCGACCGACTCCACCAGTGCCACCAGCCGATCAATGTAATTGTCGGCAATATCGAAGAGCAGATGCTCCTTGTCGCGATAGTAGTGGTAGAGGAGAGGCTTCGAGACGCCGCATGCGCGCGCGATTTCGGCCATGGACGCGCTGTGGAAACCACGCTGCGCAAACAGGAGCGCGGCGGCTCCGAGTATCGCCAACCGCTGCTGTTCGAAAGTCGCCGCTTTTCCCCTGGCCATTACATCTCCTGTGTTCGTTGCGTTCAGCGCTCGTCGAAGCTGATCACCACGCGCTCGGTCAGCGGATGTGCCTGACAGGTGAGCACGTAGCCGGCGTCGATGTCCGGCTGCTCCAGCGTGTAGTTCTTGTCCATCCGGACCTCCCCTTCAAGCACTTTCGCACGACAGGTGCAGCACACGCCGCCCTTGCACGAATAAGGCAGATCCATCCCGGCTCGCAGGGCGACATCGAGAATGGACGGGTCCTCTGCGCGAAACTCCATCACGCGGCGCAAACCGTCGGCAACGATGGTGACCTGCGCCTGTGCCGCATCGCCGGGTTCAACGTGATGAGCCGGTCCCGAATCCGGCACCCCGAAGCGCTCGAGGTGGATGTTCTCCGGCGCCATGCCGGCTGCAAGCAGCCCGGCCTCGACCTCGTCGATCATCCCACCCGGACCGCAGATGAACGCGGCATCGATGGTGTCGACCGGAATCAGCGTATCGAGGAAGACCTTCACCCGCTCGCCATTGAGGCGTCCATTGAACAGCGCGACATCCTGTTCTTCGCGGGAGAACAGATTGTACAGAACGAAACGGGAGAGATAGCGGTTCTTCAGATCTTCGAGCGCTTCGGCGAACATCACGCTGGATTGCCGACGATTGCCGTAGACGAGCGTGAAGCGGCTGCGGGGCTCGGCGCGCAGCGTCGTCTTGATCAGCGACAGAATGGGCGTGATGCCGCTGCCAGCCGCGAAGGCGACGTAATGCCTTTCGGTGGCAGGATCCAGCTGGGTATGGAACCTGCCCTCGGGCGTCATCACTTCGAATACGTCGCCGACACGGATGTGATCGTGCGCCCAGGTCGAGAACCTTCCGCCAGGGACCTTCTTGATCGCGATCCGCAACTCGCCGTCGTCGACGCCGGCGCAGATCGAGTAGGAACGGCGCAACGCCTCGCCATCGACAGTGGCCTTCAGATTCACGTGCTGTCCCTGCACGAAACGGTAGTCGTCTCGCAAGTCCTCAGGCACCTCGAAACGCAGGCTGATGGCCTCCGGGGTTTCGCGTCGCACTTCGACGACCTTGAGGGAATGAAAACGTGGTGTCATGGTGCTGTCTCCAACGCCGCTTCGTGAGGCGGTTCAAATCGGTTTGAAATACTCGAAAGGCTCAAGACAGGTCTTGCAGCGATAGGTCGCCTTGCAGGCCGTGGACCCGAATTCGGACAAGCGCTCGGTGTCGTCCGAGCCGCAGCGCGGACAGCGCAAGCGGGGTCTGTGAAAACGCAAGGGCTGCGGCGCGTTCGCCGCACGCTCACCCGGCGGCACGATACCGTAGGCGCGCAGCTTCTCGCGCGCGGCCGGCACGATCCAGTCGGTGGTCCAGGCCGGCGACAAGCGGGTTTCCACATTGACTTGTGCCGCCCCCGCCTCAAGCAGGGCCTCTCTTATGCTCTGCGCGATCACTTCGGTCGCCGGGCAGCCGGAGTAAGTCGGCGTCACCACGACCTTGAGGCCGTTCTCGGTGACCTCGATCTCGCGGACGATGCCGAGCTCGGTGACCGATATCACCGGTATTTCCGGATCGGGCACGTCCTCCAGCGTTTTCCAGGCTTGGGCGACGGTCAGCATCGGCTTCACCACTGCGTGTCCGGGTAGGTGCGCTGCATGTATTGCATGGTCGCGAGCAAGTGGCCCATGTGCTCGGAATGGCGACCGAACTTGCCGTAGGACTTGAACGGCGTACGCGGCGGCACTGTCAGCGTGGCCTCGACCATCAATGGATGGACTTGGGCCTCCCAGCTCTGCTCGAGCTCGTGCCAGGCCGGCCCGATTCCGGCCGCGGCGATCGCATCCTCACCGGGCGCCGGCGCGAAGAACTCGGCGGTGTAGGGCCACAGGTAGTCGAGCGCCTCCTGCGTTCGCCGGTGCGACTCCTCGGTGCCGTCGCCAAGCCGGATCACCCAGTCTCCCGAATGCTGCTGGTGATAGCGCGCCTCCTTCAGGCTCTTGCCGGCGATCGCCGCCAGCTCGGCGTCGGTGGAGCCGACCAGGCGTGACAACAGCAGCACCTGGAAGGTGCTGAACAGGTAGTTGCGCACCTTGGTCCGCGCAAAATCATGATTCGGCAGCTCGCACAGGGTCAGGTTTCGGTAGTGGCCCTCGGTACGCAGGAATGCGAGTCTGTCCTCGTCGCGTCCCTCGCCTTCGAGGGCGCCTGCGCGGGTCAGCAGCATGCGTGCCTGTCCGATCAGGTCAAGCGCCATGTTCGCAAGCGCCATGTCCTCTTCCAGCACCGGCGCATGGCCACACCACTCCGAAAGGCGCTGTCCGAGGATCAGTGCGTTGTCACCGATGCGCAAAACGTATTCGGTGTGTTCTTGATTCGTCGCCATTGCTCTCTCCGTCGGCGTGCAGGTCGGCGAAAGCGCGTGCATCGCACGACGCTGCACCCCGCATTACATGTGGTTCACTTCGTCCGGCAGCTTGTAGAAGGTGGGATGCCGATAGATCTTGTCCTCGGCCGGGTCGAACAACTCCGGCTTCGCGTCCGGATCGGACGCCACGATGTGGTCAGCCTGCACGACCCAGATACTCACCCCCTCCATTCGCCGGGTATAGACGTCGCGCGCGACCTGCAGGGCAATCCGCGCATCCGGCGCGTGAACGCTGCCGCAGTGCTTGTGATCGAGTCCGTTACGGCTGCGGATGAACACCTCCCACAACGGCCATTCTTTCTTTTCCATGCCTGTTCTCCTTGTGCGGGTCTGAGCCCGATCTGCGGCGTCACCCGAGGCGACACCCGCGGTATGTGTCATGTCGCCCGACTCAGGCGGCGAGCTTCCTGGCCGCCTGTTTGGCCGAGAAGGCCATCGCGGCCTCACGGACCCAGGCGCCGTCCTCCCAAGCCTTGCGCCGCGCCGCGAGACGGTCGACATTGCACTGGCCGTTTCCCTTCACCACCGACCAGAACTCGTCCCAGTCGATGGCGCCGAAGTCATAGTGGCCGCGCGCCTCGTTCCATTTGAGCGCCGGATCCGGGAGCGTCACGCCGAGGACCTCGGCCTGCTTGACGGTGGCGTCGACGAACTTCTGCCGCAGATCGTCGTTCGAAATGCGCTTGATGCCCCAGCGCATGGAATCGACATGCACGCTGTCCTTGTCGTGCGGACCGAACATCATGATCGATGGCCACCACCACCGATTGACCGCGTCCTGAACCATCTCACGCTGTTCCTTCGTGCCCTTCATCATCTGCAGCAGCGCGTCGTAGCCCTGACGCTGGTGGAAGGACTCCTCCTTGCAGATGCGGACCATGGCGCGTGCATAGGGACCATAGGAGCACTTGCACAGCGGGATCTGGTTCATGATCGCCGCGCCATCGACCAGCCAGCCGATCACGCCGATGTCGGCCCAGTTCAGGGTGGGGTAGTTGAAGATCGAGCTGTATTTCGCGCGACCGCTCAACAAGGCTTCGGTCAAATCGTCTCGCGACACGCCGAGGGTTTCGCAGGCCGCGTAGAGATACAGTCCGTGTCCGCCCTCGTCCTGAACCTTGGCAAGCAGAATGGCCTTGCGCTTGAGCGTCGGCGCGCGGGTGATCCAGTTGCCTTCGGGCAGCATGCCGACGATCTCGGAGTGCGCATGCTGGCTGATCTGGCGCACGAGTGTCTTGCGATACGCCTCCGGCATCCAGTCCTTGGGTTCGATGAAGCCGCCCGCGTCGATGCGCGCATTGAATTCATCCACGTAGGCCGGATTCTCGGCCTCGCGGGACGCGCGATCGTCCGGATCCTTTGGTGCTATGTCGAGAGCTTGTGTGTACATGGCTGCTCCTTTCTCGCAAATGCCGCGACGTTTTGCCTGGGGGCGCGCCGCGTAATGGTTTTTGACATCCCGCTCGTTTCAATCGCCAGGCACGGGTCACGCCCTCGGGCGACGGTCCTGCACACGCTTGGCCTTGCCGATCGTGACCCGTTCGATCGCAAACGGCTCGCACACCTCGACGCGCGCCGACACACCGATCAGACTCTTGATGTGGTGGGTGAGCTCCTGGGCGAGGGCCTCACGCTGTTCTGCGTGTCGCCCGACGTTCGCCTCGGGGTTGAGCTCGACCTTGACCGTCAGCGTGTCCATGTGGCCCTCCTTATCCACGACGAGCAGATACTGCGGCGCCAGTTTCGGCATCCGGCAGATCAGTTCCTCGATCTGGGTCGGGAAGAGGTTCACGCCCCGGATGATCAGCATGTCGTCGGTGCGACCGGTGATCTTTGCCATCCGGCGCATGCTGCGCGCAGTAGGCGGCAGCAGCCGCGTCAGGTCGCGGGTGCGGTAGCGAATCACCGGCATCGCCTCCTTGGTGAGGGTGGTGAACACCAGCTCGCCCTCTTCGCCATCCGGCAATACCTCGCCGGTCCGCGGGTCGATGATTTCCGGATAGAAGTGATCTTCCCAGATCACGGGACCATCCTTGGTCTCCACACACTCGCTGGCGACCCCCGGGCCGATCACCTCGGAGAGCCCGTAGATGTCGACCGCATCCATGCCGGAACGCTGCTCCATGGCTTCGCGCATGGCCGCGGTCCACGGTTCGGCGCCGAAGATGCCGACTTTCAGCGAGGTCTGCTTCGGGTCGATCCCCTGCCGTTCCATCTCGTCCAGAATGGTCAGCATGTAGGAGGGCGTCACCATGATGACCTGAGGCCCGAAGTCCTGGATGAGCTGGATCTGCTTCTCTGTCTGCCCACCGGACATGGGCACCACGGTACAGCCGAGCCGCTCGGCCCCATAGTGCGCGCCGAGGCCACCGGTGAAGAGCCCATAGCCATAGGCAACATGCACCATGTCGCCCGGCCGCCCGCCACCAGCCCGGATCGAGCGTGCGACCACGGTGGACCAGGTGTCGATGTCCTTCAGCGTATAGCCGACGACAGTCGGCTTGCCGGTCGTGCCCGAGGACGCATGGACACGGGCAATGCGTTCGCGCGGCACGGCGAACATGCCGAAAGGGTAGTTCTGACGCAGATCCTGTTTCGTCGTTAACGGGAAACGCGCGAGGTCGTGCAGGCTCCGCAAATCGTCAGGATGCACTCCCGCCTCGTCGAACTTCCGGCGGTAGTGCGCGACGTTGTCATAAGCATGTCGAAGGCTCCATCGCAGACGCTCCAGCTGCACCGCCCGCAGCTCGTCCTCGCTGACGCTTTCGATCGGTTCGAGCTCTGCCGGCCCGTATTCGTTGATGTTGTTCATTGGTGTCTCCTCCGCCTGCGCCTCAGTGTCTCTTGTTTGCGCTCACCTCTGGTTCTTCACTCTGTCTGCATCACAGGGCGCCCCTTCATCCGGTACGACTTGCCTCGCATGACGGCAACAAGCTCGCCGTGCTGATTGAACACCTCAATGTCGTAGAGACCGGTACGACCCGACGCCCTGATCTCCCGCGCGTTCGCGGTCAGCCGGTCGCCCGGGCGGCCGGGCAGCAGAAAGTCCAGTGCAATGCCCGACGCGACCGTCTGCTCGTTGCACGCGTTGCACGCATAGGCAAAGGCCGAATCCGCGATCGCGGTGATATAGGCGCCGTGGCAAATCCCGAAACCGTTGAGCATGCGCGGCTGTACGGTCATCGCGAGCCTGGACCGACCCGGTCCAATGTCCAGCACCTCGATTCCAAGGTCCTGCGCGGTGTTGTCCAGCGCAAACATCGCATCGCGCACGCGCTCGGCGAGCGACTGCGCATCCGCTTCGCCGGTCCGATCGCGCACGAAAGCCTGTGGTTCATTCATGAAACTTTCTCCCTCCGATTGCCTTTCTTCGCAGCAGCGGTGCACAGCGGTACCGCTCCTCGCGATAGTGTTCATTCAGCCTGTCCAGCGCAGCCACCACGCGGGCGACTCCCAGCTCGTCTGCCCATTCGAGCGGACCGCGAGGATAGTTCGTGCCGTAGCGCATTGCCGCATCGACGTCATGGGCTGTGGCGACGCCGGCCTGCACCAGGCCAGCTGCTTCGTTGATAATCATCGCGACGGTTCTCAGCCCGATCAACCCTGCCACATCGTCGATCAGATTCACCGCCAGGCCCGCGCGTTGAAGCGTCCCGACCACGCAGTCCAGCGCGGCCGAGGCGCACTGGTCTGCGGGCGCGATCACCAGTCGCGGCGTGCTTGCATAGTCCAGGCAGAGGTCGAACACGATCAGGTTCGGGCAGTCTTCCTCCGCGGCGCGCCGGGTCGCGGTGCGCCCGTCGCACGGCACCAGGTGGGCACCCTCGATCTCGATCGACTCACGACTGGCAGCCCCGCCCATGCGCTCGACGACCGCGACGGCGCCCAGCCGATCGGCAAGGGCGCACAGTGATGGTTCGGCCCCGTGAAGCCGGACCCGCTCCGCTCCCTCTCGGGGTGATTCGTCCTCGGGGCGGGGTGGAATCGCACCCGCCCGGTAGTCATAGACGCCGCGCCCGCTCTTGCGCCCGAGCCGGCCAGCTGCGACGAGTTCCTGCTGGAAAAGGCTGGGCTCGTAGCGGCGGTCGCCGAAACAGGCATCGAAAACCGAACGCGTAACCGCAAAGTTCACATCGTGGCCGATGAAATCCATCAGCTCGAACGGCCCCATCGGAAAGCCACAGCAGTCACGCATCGCTGCATCCAGGGTGGCAGGCTTGGCCGCGCGCTCGGCCAGAACGCGTTGCGCCTCGGCATAGAAGGGACGGGCGACCCGATTGACGATGAACCCCGGCGACGACACGACATGCACCGCGACCTTTCCCCAGGCGACCGCGGTTGCAAACACGGTATCGGCCACGTCCGCATCCGTCGCGAGACCGGAGACGACTTCAACCAGCTTCATGCGCGGCGCCGGATTGAAGAAATGCATGCCGACGACCCGCTCAGGCCGCGACAAGCCTGCGGTGAGGGCGGTTATCGACAAGGAGGATGTATTCGAGGCGAGTATCGCCTGCTCGGGGAGAGTCGACTCGAGCTCGAAGAACAGGGCGCGCTTGACGTCAAGCCGCTCGACGATCGCTTCGATCGCCAGAGTGGCGGTGCGTGCATCGGCCAGCTTGTCGATGCCGTGAATCCTGGCGATCGTGGACTCGGCTCGCGCCGCATCCAGGCGCCCCTTGCTCACCTGTTCGCGCAGACTCGCAGCAATCGCCGCACAACCCTTCTCGACGGCCTCAGCAGAGGTATCGGCTAGAAACACCCGATGTCCCGCCAGGGCGGCGACCTGGGCGATGCCGCTGCCCATCGCACCGGCACCGACCACGAGCACATCGGTCTGCACGCTGACCGCCGACATGAATCAGTCCCCCTTGAAACGCGGCGCGCGCTTGTCGATGAAAGCCGCGACGCCTTCGCGATAATCGTTGGAACGGCCGCAGACAGTCATCATGTTGCGTTCGAGTACGAGTTGTTCTTCGAAATCATTGGTCGAACTCGCCCAGATCGCTTTCTTGGTCTGCGCGTAGCCGAAGGTCGGGCCGGCCGCGAGTTGGGCTGCAACCGCCTGCACCGTCGACTGCAACGCTTCGTCATCGACACACTTCCAGATCAGGCCCCACTGTTCGGCCTGCTCAGCGCCAAGCCGGTCACCGAGCAGGGTCAGCCCGAGAGCCCGTGCAGGGCCCAGCAGGCGCGGCAGAATCCAGGTGCCCCCGGTGTCGGGAATCAGACCCAGTTTGCAGAAAGACTGGATGAAGCTTGCAGAGCGGGCAGCGAAAACCAGATCGCAGGCGAGCGCGATGTTGGCACCCGCCCCCGCCGCGACACCATTGACCGCCGCGATCACCGGCAAGTCCAGCGCTCGGAGCGCGAGCACCAGGGGTTTGTAGTTGCGTTCGACCGAGTCGCCGAGGTCCGGCATTTCGTCACCGGGTGCCACGCTGCGGTCGGACAGGTCCTGACCGGCGCAGAATCCCCGTCCAGCGCCGGTGAGAACCAGCACGCGCACCGAACCGTCGCGTCGTCCGCTCGCGACGAGCTCCAGCGCATCACGCAACTCCTGGTGCATCGTCTCGTTGAAGCTGTTCAACTTGTCGGGTCGATTCAGGGTCAGCGTCGCAACCCCTGCATCAATAGCGAATTGAATCGTCTCGAACGTGCCCGTCATCTCATCCCCCGTTGGGTAACCGGTTTCGCCGAAATCGACTCGATCGGCGCTCAACTTCCGTCACGGCTCCATCAAGATCGAATCAGCAACAACGGCATCATCGATCGGAAGGTCCGCTCTCGCAGCAAAGAGACGAACCGATTTACTGACTATAGTGCAAGCACCCCTGTCTCTCGACTACCGACACCACCTCGCCGAATGCAGGATCAAGCCCGACTCGGGTGATATCGTTACGTTCTCCGCGACCCATGTCATTCGACGCACGATCACGAAGAATCGGGCCGGCCCTGAGCCTTCGCAAAGTCCATTGACCGACCGGTCAATCAATAGTAATGTTGATCTAGATCAAAACTCAAGCATTATTTTCCAGCCCACAGAAAGGCATGCCGTATTCGAACCGTCATGGACGAGGGGTGCGGCCCACAACCCACGGAGAGAACGATGACCCACCCGCTATTTCAGAAACATAAGGCGACGCTCGATGCGGCGCTGGAAGCCATCCGCACACGGGGTTACTGGAGCCCGTACCCGGAAGCACCCAGCCCCAAGATCTATGGCGAGACTGCCAAAGAGGACGGCGAGCGTGCGATGCAGGCGCGCATCGGCAAGCGCTTTGCGCTCGACCAGCCCGGGATCTCCGGCTGGCTGGCAACTGAACGTTCTCCCTACGGCGTCACACTCGACATTCACTATCCGGAGTGCGACACGGAGGCCCTGCTCGCGGCGGCCCGCTCGGCACAATCGGCCTGGCAACGCGTCGGCGCCGCCGGTCGCGTCGGCATTTGTCTGGAAATGCTCGATCGCATCAATCGTCGCAGCTTCGAGATCGCCCAGGCAGTCATGCTGACCACGGGTCAGGGCTGGATGATGGCCTTCCAGGCTGGCGGCCCACATGCGCAGGACCGCGGCCTCGAAGCGGTCGCATACGCATGGGACGAAATGTCCAGGATTCCGTCCGAGAGCATCTGGGAAAAGCCACAGGGCAAGAATCCGCCGCTGAAAATGCAGAAACAGTTCGAGATCGTCGGACGCGGCGTCGCCCTTGTCATCGGCTGCGGGACCTTCCCCACATGGAACACCTACCCAGGCCTCTTTGCAGCCCTGGCCACTGGCAACCCGGTGATCGTGAAGCCGCATCCGAACGCGGTGCTGCCTGCTGCCATCACGGTGGAGATCGCCCGCGAAGTCTTGCAGGAACAGGGGCTGGATCCCAATCTCGTAAGCCTTGCCGTATTCGAAAACCCTGCTCGCACCCGTGCGCTCGCCACCGATCCGCGTGTGCGCTCCATCGATTTCACCGGCAGCAACGTCTTCGGCCAATGGTTGATGGACAACGCCCGGCAAGCCCAGGTGTATGCCGAACTGGCGGGCGTCAACCATGTGGTCATCGAGTCGACCGACCGATACAAGGGAATGCTGCGCAACCTCGCCTTCACGCTCAGCCTCTACGCCGGCCAGATGTGCACGACGACACAGGCGATCATTGTTCCGGCCGACGGCATCGAAACCGACCAGGGCCACAAGTCCTTCGACGACGTGGCGGCCGACCTCGCGACGGCGCTGGAAACGTTTCTCGCCGACACGAACGTTGCCACTGCGGTGCTCGGCGCGATTCAATCGGAAGCCACACTGGCCCGAATCGAAGAGGCACACACCCTCGGACGGGTGGTGCTCGCGTCGAAGCGAATCGACCACCCCGATTTCCCCTCCGCCGAAGTGCGCACACCCGTCCTTCTCGCATGCGATGCTGCGGACGAATCGCTCTACATGGAGGAAAGGTTCGGTCCGATCGCCTTCGTCGTGAAGACCGCCGATGCTGCGGCCGCCATTGCGCTGGCCGAGCGACTGGGTAGCGAGCGTGGTGCGTTGACCGCCGGTATCTATTCGACCCGGGACGAAGTCGTCCAGGCGATGACCGAAGCAAGCTGGCACGCCGGCGTCGCACTATCGATCAATCTGACCAGCGGCGTCTTCGTCAATCAATCGGGGGCCTTCTCTGATTACCACGGCACCGGAATGAACCCGGCTGCCAACGCCGCGTATTCCGACAGCGCTTTCGTGGCCAACCGCTTTCGCGTGATCCAGCGGCGCCGGCATATCGACTGAGAGCGCGTGAGCAACGCAAGCATCTTACCGAACTGAGGAACCGAGCATGCCCTGCTACGAAATCGACGGCCTGCGCCCCGTCATACACCCGACGGCCTTCGTTCATCCGGACGCGGTATTGATCGGCGACGTCATCATCGGGCCGCGCTGCTACGTGGCCCCGCTCGCCAGCCTGCGCGGCGACTTCGGGCGCATCCTGCTCGAAGAAGGCGCCAATGTTCAGGACACCTGCGTGATGCATGGCTTCCCGGGAATTGACACAGTCGTCGAGACAGACGGACACATCGGGCACGGCGCGGTTCTGCATGGCTGCCGCGTCGCGCGAAATGCGCTGGTCGGCATGAACTCGGTGGTGATGGACAGGGCCATCGTGGGGGAGAATGCGATCGTCGCGGCCTGCTCCTTCGTCAAGGCCGACATGGAGATCCCGGCCGGGATGCTCGCCGCTGGCTCGCCGGCACGCATCATGCGCGAACTGTCGGAGCTGGAGCGGTCATGGAAAGTCACCGGCACGCACTGCTATCACGATCTCACGCGCAGAAGCCTGGCGACCCTCTCACCCTGCCAGCCGCGAACGGAAACCGAACCCGGGCGCAGGCGATTCGAGTTTCCCGGGGTCGTTCCGCTGGCCGACGCCAAACGCGACAGTGAAGCCTGAGCCATCGGCAGGGCGCGTGGCATCCGTCATCCCGACCTCTTGGATGCCACTCGCGACAGGCCTCGCCGAAGCGCGGGCAAAACCCGGCCCCCCGAGACTGTCTCAGTTCATGAATTTCTCATGAATCGTTGTGATCTGGTTGCGAGGTCCATCTTCAAGATGGGCCTGCAACCAGGCGAGCACCTGTTCGCAGAAAGGCTTGACGATCGCAGGCGACATGCCGAGGGACTGGAAGTGCCCACCCAGGCGCGCGAAGGCGTCAAGTCGGCTGCCGGGAACCTGCCCGAAGATACCATCGAGCAAGCCGATCACCCCCGTCCCGCCCTGCTCGGGTGAAGCCCGCATCCAGTCATCGACGGCCGGGAGTAGGTTTCGAATCGCGTCGAAGGTCTCGGCCGCGCATTGCTCCTTGACGACGTGCATCAGGGCGCCGACACCGCCTTCCGCCTGTCGGGCATTGACCTTGAGTTCGCTGGTCAAGCGGTCGATGAGTTCCATGAGCATTCCTCCTTGGTTCAACAAAGCAAGATCTTCTGGTTCTCTCTTGGGACCATTGTCGCAGCCGTCCGACGGACCTGCAACAGAATGCGGACGGGTGCGAAATCGGTCACGACATTGGCAAGCTGATTCGGAACAAGCTAAAGAAGAATCGGACAAAGCCGTTTACGTGGACGCAACAAGGAGAACCCATTTGGATAATCCGAGGATTCGCCCCACCCCGGCATGCAGACTGACGATCAGCCTGATCGTCTGCGTTTGGCTGGGGTATAGCGGCGCGCTCCTGGGCTGGTGGGCCTACACCTCGCCTGCCAGCGAGATCTGCTTTGCGCCACGCAGCTGATCCGAGAGGCAATCACAAGGACAACATGATGCGAACCGACCGAAGCCTCGACGACGAGGCGATCCTGCACCCGCTGCGCGCATCTGCGGACCGCGTGATGCTCGCAGCCCTTGCATTTCTGTTTGTTGCGAGCCTAGCCATTGGCGTCGGCACGGACACGATAGGCATCACGCTGGCCGTGGCAATCCCCGCACTGGCAGTCCCGGCGTTGGTGTACAAAATGGCGTCTGGTTCAATCGCCAGCCGCATCACGGTCGCTTTCGCGCTGATGGTCTTCTCGGCGCTGAACATTCAGCAGGCCGGCGGCATGATCGAAGCACACTTCGGCATCTTCGTGCTGCTCGCCTTCCTGCTCTATTACCGTGACTGGCGACCGGTTATCGCGGCCGCGGCGCTCATCGCAGTGCATCACCTGTCCTTCAATTACCTGCAGGCGGCCGGACTGGGCATCTACCTGTTCGAGAACGGCCCTTCGATCAAAGTCGTGCTGATCCACGCAGCCTATGTGGTCATCGAAGCTGCGGTGCTGACCTACATGGCAGTGAGGCTCAAGGCAGAAGCGCTCGATGCCGCAGGCGTCGCGAACATCGCCCAGCATATCGGCGCGGGTGACTTGAGCATACGGGTGGGCAACAGCGGCCAGACAGGCCTGCTCGGCACGATCGTAAAAATGCAGGAAGCCTTGCGCGGCACGCTGAGTCACGTGGGCAGCGAAGCGGGCACGGTCTCGAGCTCCGCCGGATCGCTTGCAAAACTGGCCACCGAGGTCGACCGCCTGATGCAGGAGCAACTCGAGGCCACTTCACAGATGGCCGCAGGAATCGAAGAGCTCACGACCTCGATCAACGTCCTGGCCGATGACACCGAGAATGCTCGTCAGGTCGCGGTTCGGTCGGCAGACGCCTCACGCGAGGGCGGCCGGGTGGTCAAGGCTTCGATCGACGAGATGCTCAGCATCCAGACCACGATCAGCGATTCGTCACGCAACGTCGAGCGACTGGGCAACCAGTCCGACCGCGTCGCGGAGGTGGTGGGGCTGATCAAGGACATCGCGGGCCAGACCAATCTGCTCGCGCTGAACGCCGCCATCGAGGCTGCCCGAGCGGGTGAACAGGGCCGCGGCTTCGCAGTGGTCGCAGACGAGGTGCGCAAACTCGCCGAACGCACCTCCTCGGCAACCGAGGAGATCTCGACGATGATCGCCGACATCCAGGCCAGCAAGAACGCGGCTCTCAACAGCATAGCGCATGCAGTGGAGCGGGTCGGCGAAGGCGGCAGGCTTGCGAACGAGGCAAACAACTCGATAAGCCGAATCTCCGACGAGTCCGAAGCCGCCGAAGCAGTGATCGTAAGGATCGCGGCCGCCCTGCAGGAGCAGAGTGCGAGCGCGGCCGAGATCGCGCGATCAGTAGAAGTCATCGCCCGGATGGCGCAGGAGACGGGCGCCTCGACCAGCCAGGTTTCATCCGAAGTGTCTCTGCTCGAGCGCGCTGCGCGCACCCTCGCCGAAGCCGTCGCACGCTTCCGGCTCTGAGGCGAAAACCTGCCGCTGGTCCCGCTCAGGCCGGCGGCAGGTAGAGGCTTTCCTTGACCTCCTCCATCACGACGTAGCTTCGCGACTCGACCGCCGCTGGCAGCTTGAGGAGGATCTGGCCGAGAAGTTGGCGATATTCGCCCATTTCGCCAATTCGGGCCTTGATCAGATAGTCGAAATCGCCCGAAACCAGGTGGCACTCCATGACCTCGGGCACGAAGAGCAGTTCCTTCTTGACTCGATCGAACACGTCGGCTGATTTCATCGACAGCTTGATTTCGACGAATACGAGCAATGGCTTGCCCAGCGCACGAGGATCGACGCGCGCGTGATAGCCGGTGATCACACCTTCGCGTTCGAGACGCCTGACACGTTCGCTGCAGGGTGTCGCCGAGAGGCCGACTCGACCGGCGAGTTCGGTCATCGAAATGCGGCCCTCGCGCTGCAGCAGGTCGAGAATCTTCAGGTCGATACGATCAAGGTCACGCATTTCTGCTGTGTCTCGGCAAAATATGGGATGGTGACAGGGCTTTTCGCTGCTTCACCGTCTAACTATAGTGCTTCTCTCTACTTCTTGACACCTACACTGCATTTCACATCGTCTAATAGCTTGGAGCCAGTGAAATGCAGGTTATCGTACTCGGCAGCGGAGTCATCGGCGTCACCACCGCCTACTACCTTGCGCGTGCGGGCGCCAAGGTGACGGTCGTCGAGCGCGGTGAAGGTCCGGCTCTCGAAACCAGCTTTGCCAACGCCGGACAGGTGTCGCCAGGCTACTCGACGCCATGGGCAGCGCCGGATATTCCCTTGAAGGCACTTAAATGGCTGTTCCAACGCCATGCACCCTTGTCGATAAGGCCCGACGGTTCGCTATTCCAGTTGCGCTGGATGACCGCGATGCTGAGAAACTGCACTGACAGCCGCTACCGGATCAACAAGGAGCGCATGGTACGCCTCGCTGAATACAGCCGCGACTGCCTGCGCCAGCTCCGAAAAGAGACCGGCATCAGCTACGAAGAGCGCAGCCTCGGCTTCCTGCAGGTGTTTCGCACGCACGCGCAGCTCGAGGCCGCGCAGCGTGACATCGAGGTCCTCCGCGAGTTCGGCGTCGCCCACGAGCTGCTGGACCGCGGCGCCCTCGCAAGTGTCGAGCCCGCGCTGGCCAGGGTGGCCAGCAAGCTTGTCGGTGGTCTGCGAACCGTCAATGATGAAACAGGCGACTGCCACCTGTTCACAACGCGACTGGCCGAACAGGCGCGTGCGCTTGGCGTGCAGTTCCGCTTCAATACTCAGATCGAGTCCCTGTTGAGCGATCGCGGCCGGATCAAGGGTGTCCGGGTGGTCTCGCCGGAAGGCGCGCGTGAAACCCTGCATGCCGATCGCTATGTGCTGGCCCTTGCGAGCTACTCGCGCGCGTTGCTCGCACCGCTGCAGTTCGAGCTGCCGGTCTATCCGGTCAAAGGCTACTCTCTCACGCTGCCAATTGCAGATGCAGCCGCTTCACCGGTGTCCACGGTCATGGACGAAACCCACAAGGTCGCAATGACGCGTTTCGACTCACGGATCCGGGTCGGTGGCATGGCGGAGCTTGGCGGCTTCGATCTGCGGCTGAACCCGCGCCGACGCGAGACGCTTGAAATGGTCGTAAAGGACCTGTTCCCCGGTGCGGGGGATGGTTCGCAGGGGGAATTCTGGACGGGTCTCAGGCCAATGACCCCCGACAGCACCCCCATCGTCGGCGCGACCCGGTACCCCGAGCTCTTTCTCAACACCGGCCACGGCACACTGGGCTGGACCATGGCCTGCGGCTCCGGGCAATTGCTCGCGGATCTCGTGACTGAACGCCAGCCGACGATACGACACGATGATCTTGCGCTCGCACGATATGGCAAAGTAGCGGTTTCCACATCAGGCCACCAGCTCGCCGCCGCACAATGAGACCCGCCCGCGCCCGCATCGATCTCGACGCACTTCGTCACAACTACGCACTCACGAGACAGCGCCACGGCAGCCGCACTCTGGCCGTCATCAAGGCAAACGCATACGGGCACGGCGCGATAGAGTGCGCTCGGGCACTCGAAGAAATCGCGGAAGGTTTCGCTGTTGCAATTGTCGAGGAGGCGGTGCAACTGCGCGAGTCGGGTATTCGCGCACCGATTCTGGTACTGGAAGGCGTCTTCGACGCCGAGGATCTCGCACTCGCAACTCGCCATGGCCTTTGGCTGGTTGTACATCAGGAAGCGCAGCTCCGGATGCTGGAGGAGGAGCATCACCCGGATGGCCTGAAGCTTGACGTCTGGCTCAAGCTCAATAGCGGCATGAACCGGGCTGGTTTCGAGCCGTCGAGCTACCGGGGCGCCTGGGAGCGGCTGCGCGCTTGCCGAGGCATAGGAGAGATCGTGTTGATGACGCATCTCGCCCAGGCCGATGAGCCCGACTCAGCGGCGACAACGCGGCAGATTGCGCTCTTCGACACTGCAACCAGCGGTATCCCCGGTGCACGCAGCATCGCCAACTCGGCCGGTGTGCTGTCATGGACTGCGGCCCGCCGCGACTGGGGGCGACCCGGCATCGCACTGTACGGCGCCGACCCGATGCCGGACGAAGCCAACGCTCTGCGCCCGGTGATGACGCTCGAAAGCGAGATCGTCGGCGTGCGCGAGATCGCCGCAGGCGCGGCAATCGGCTACGGTGCGCGGTTCATCGCTGAACGCCCCACGCGAGTCGGACTCGTCGCCATGGGTTACGCAGACGGCTACCCACGCAGCGCCCCCGACGGCACCCCGGTTTTCGTGCACGGTGTTCGCACGCGGCTGATCGGCAAGGTCTCCATGGATATGCTCACTGTGGACCTCACCGCAGCACCCACCGCAGGCATTGGCAGTCCGGTTGAGCTGTGGGGCACGAACGTATCGGTGAACGAGGTCGCGCAAGGTGCCGGCACCATTGCCTACGAGTTGCTGTGCAACGTCAAGCGGGTGCGACTCGTGTATCAGTGAGGGCTGGCCTGCAGGGCCGGGC
>NZ_WTVM01000035.1 GCF_012910885.1 Azoarcus taiwanensis
ATCTCCAGGACAACAAGCCGATCACCCTTTTCCAGCTTGGCAAGATGCGCGCCGAGGGACGCAAGGTCGTCATGCTGACCTGCTATGACGCAAGCTTCGCCGCGCTGCTCGATCGCGCAGGCGTCGACGTGATACTGGTGGGCGATTCGCTCGGAAACGTGCTGCAGGGCCAAACCTCGACCCTGCCGGTGACCATGGACCACATGGTCTATCACACTGAGTGCGTGAGCCGCGGCTGTCAGCGTCCGTTCATCGTCACCGACATGCCTTTTGGCAGCTACCACGAGGGGCCGGCGCAGGCGATGCGCAACGCCGCACGACTGATGGCCGCTGGCGCCCAGATGGTCAAGATCGAAGGCGGCGCCCACGTGGTCGAGACCGTGCACTATCTCGTTGAACGTGGCGTGCCAGTGTGCGCACATATCGGGCTCACGCCTCAGTCAGTGAACCAGCTGGGTGGCTACCGGGTTCAGGGTCGTGACGAGGATGGCGCAGCCCGGCTTCGCGCGGAGGCGCTTGCACTCGAGCAGGCCGGGGCCGCCTTGATGGTCATGGAGATGGTGCCCGCCGGCCTTGCCGCCGAGATCACCGCGAGCCTCCGCACCATGGCGACGATCGGCATCGGCGCCGGCGCAGATTGCGACGGTCAGGTGCTCGTGCTGCACGACATGCTGGGCGTATATCCGGGGCGCAAAGCACGCTTCGTGCGCAACTTCATGGATGGCGCCGCGAGCATTGAAGATGCCGTCGCGCGCTATGCTGCCGCAGTGCGGGACGGCAGTTTCCCTGCTGAAGAACACAACTACTGAGAAGCATCATGCAGGTCCACGACAGCATCGAGAGCCTTCGCTCCGCCCGTCAGAAAGCTCGCCGCAAGGCCGCCTTTGTTCCGACGATGGGCAACCTTCACGATGGTCACATCACCCTCATGCGCCAGGCCGGCGAACATGCGGACGAGGTCATCGCCAGCATCTTTGTCAATCGTCTCCAGTTCGGACCGAGTGAAGACTTCAACAACTATCCGAGGACGCTCACCGCGGACTGCGAGCGCCTGGAAGCCGCCGGTGTATCGCACGTCTTCGTTCCCGACGAAAACCTGATGTACCCGGAGCCGCAGAACTACTACGTCGAACCCGCCCCGGCACAGATCTCGATTCTTGAAGGCGAGTTCCGACCGGGCCACTTTCGCGGCGTTGCAACCGTCGTACTCAAACTGCTCAACATCGTTCAGCCCGAATACGCACTGTTCGGCAAGAAGGACTACCAGCAGCTCATGGTCTTGTCGAACATGGTGCGGCAGCTCGCCCTGCCGGTCGAGGTCATTCCCGGCGAGACGGTGCGTGCCGACGACGGACTCGCCCTGTCCTCTCGCAACGGCTATCTATCGTCAGCCGAGCGCGAAGAAGCGCCCCGACTCTACCGGGCACTGAGCCGTATCTGCGAGGCGGTCAGGACGGGCGACCACGATTTCCTGAAACTCGAAACTGAGGCGATGAGTGAGCTTGTCGCCCATGGCTGGGCGCCGGACTACATCGCCGTGCGCCGCCGCGCAGACCTTCAACCCCCCGTACAGGAAGACGATCCGCTGGTGGTGCTCGCCGCCGCCCGACTCGGGACAACCCGACTCATCGACAACCTGGAAATCTGAGAACCCATCGTCGCGGCAGCCCAGTGCGGGAACTCCCCTACTTGCCGCGACCGATACAAGCTGTGCGAGAATCTGAAACGGGAAGAACGCCGAAAAACGCCGTGCTCAAAAAAGGAGACGAATACCCATGACCGAGATCACAGTCACCGTAAAGCAGGTACTAGACAAGAAGGGGAGCGCCACCTATTCGGTCACGCCGGATACCAGCGTCTTCGACGCCCTGACACTGATGGCCTTGCATGACATCGGCGCAGTTCTGGTGACTGATACGGGTAGGCTCGTTGGCA
The DNA here is from genome assembly GCF_012910885.1 of Azoarcus taiwanensis. Classification (GTDB taxonomy): domain Bacteria; phylum Pseudomonadota; class Gammaproteobacteria; order Burkholderiales; family Rhodocyclaceae; genus Azoarcus_F; species Azoarcus_F taiwanensis. The sequence goes on from NZ_WTVM01000035.1 coordinate 1,936, forward strand.
TCTTCACCGAGCGCGACTACGCAAGAAAACTGGTATTGAAGGGCTTGAGCTCCAAGACGGTAAAGGTCGGCGAGATGATGACCAGAGACGTCGCGACAATCGAGCCGTCGGAGCAGATCACTTCGGTCATGAACACCATGACGCGTCGCCGATTCCGCCACTTGCCGGTGCTCGACAACGGTCAACTCGTCGGCATCATCACCATTGGTGACGTGGTGAAGGCGGTGATAGAGGAGCAGGAAGAAACCATCAAGCACCTCGCGAACTACATCGCTGGCGAGATTGCCACCTGACACAAAGCCGGGCGAAAGCCCGGTTTCTTGTTGGTCAAGTCTCATTGCGCCAACTCCGACGCAGCATCAGGCGCACCCGCTTCGCGGCTTACGCCGCTCCAACAAGTCGTGGAGGGAGGGTAGGAGCGGCGTCAGCCTTGAACAAGCCTTGCAACACCCCCGCTGCAGGACTGGCGCGAGGCGCAAATCTCAATCCGCAAGCGCCTTGCCCACTATCTCCGACACATCCGGTGACAAACCATCGGTGCTGGCTACTCGCTCGAGCTGGCTTCGTATCTCATCCTGCAAATGGGGAGCAAAGTGTCGCCAGTTCTCCAGCGTTCGCGCCATGCGTGACGCCACCTGCGGATTCGCACGATCGAGCTCGATGACACGGTCCGCCCAAAAAGCATAGCCGCTGCCGTCAGGCAGATGAAACTCGCCCGGATTTCCGCGGAAGAAACTCCCGAGCAAGGCATACACCTTGTTCGGGTTGGACATCGAGAAGGCGTCGTGCCCAAGCAGCGAGGCGACACGATCAAGCACAGGCGCCTCCTCGCTCGGATCGCGACGCCACGCCATGACCTGAAGGGCGAACCACTTGTCCATCACCAGCGCGTCATCCCGATAGCGCGAGTAAAAGACTTCGAGCCCATCTCGCCCCTCATTCGTACCACTCATGACCAATGCCGCAAGCGCACCGAAACATTCGGTCATGTTCGACGCGTACTCGAACTGCGTCCCTGCGCGCGACACCCCCTCTGAAACGCCACCGGCAACAAGGTAGCGCAGAGCAAGGTTGCGCAAGGCACGACGCCCTGCATCGCCCGGGTGGTACCGATAGGCGCCGTTTACCTCCATGTCATGGTAGGTCCGGAGCCAAACGTCAGCCAAGCCTGCCCCCATGGCAGCGAATACGGCCTGCATCGCAACGCGCAGGCTGGTGGGGTCCGCCGGACGCATCCGCTCGAGCAAATAGGTTTCGCCGGGCAGAGCGCAAGCCTGGGCCCGGAAGGCGGCATCGAGCGAATCATCGCAAAGCGTGCTTCGCACCGCGTTCAAGAAGGCGGCAGGCACCTCCAGAAGCTTCCCATGCTCATGGGACTCGGCAAGTGACAACACGACTCGTTCGGCGTAGCGCTGCCCGGCATCCCAACGGTTGAACGGATCACTGTCATTGGCCATGCGGAAGGCGAGACACTCGTCGTCCTCGTCGAGTTCGAGCCGCACCGGCGCCGAGAACCCACGCAGCAGTGAAGGAACCGGTGCGGACGGCAAATCCACGAAACGCCAGGTTTGCTCCGTCTCGCCGAGCTCGAGCACGCGGGTCGTCCCGCCTACGTGAGACTCGCCCTCGAACCGAAGCGGCATATCCATGCCGTCCGGGTCAATCAGGCCGACTGCGACCGGGATCAGCTGCGGCGCCTTCTCTGGCTGCCCAGGCGTCGGTGGCAGGTGTTGTGACAGCGTCAGCACATATATGCCGTCGCCGGCGAGCCACTTGCCATTCGCCCTCACGATCGGCGTACCCGCCTGGCTGTACCACAGCATGAACTGTTCAAGATCGCGACCGGTGGCTTCGGCCATGCAGTCTACAAAATCGTCGCAGGTCACCGCCTGGCCGTCGTGGTAGCTGAAGTAGAGATCGATGCCGCTACGAAACCCCTCGTGTCCGAGCAGGGTATGCAGCATGCGGATTACCTCCGCGCCTTTCTCATACACCGTGGCGGTGTAGAAATTGTTGATTTCCTGGTAGCTTTCCGGCCGGATCGGATGCGCCATCGGTCCGGCGTCCTCGGCGAACTGGCTTGTACGCAGAACCTTCACGTCATCGATACGCTTGACCGCCCGAGCCGACGCGGCCCCCTCTTCCCCGGCCGCTTCGGCAAGCATGTCGGCAGAGAACTGTTGGTCGCGGAAGACTGTGAGGCCTTCCTTCAAGGTCAACTGGAACCAGTCGCGACAGGTCACACGATTGCCGGTCCAGTTGTGGAAATACTCGTGGGCAACCACGCTTTCGATACGTTCGTAATCAACGTCGGTAGCGGTATCAGGGCGGGCGAGCACGAACTTGGCATTGAAAATGTTCAAGCCCTTGTTCTCCATCGCGCCCATGTTGAAATCACTGACCGCGACGATCATGAACCGATCCAGATCCAGTTCCAGACCGAAGGCCTGTTCATCCCACCGCAGGGAACGGATCAACGAATCCATCGCATGTTCGGTGCGGTCGAGATTGCCTTCTTCGACCCACACCTGCAGCAACACCTCGCGACCGGACATGGTCTCGAGTTTGCGCTCCAGGCAGACCAGCTTTGCCGCCACCAGAGCAAAGAGGTAAGAAGGTTTCGGAAACGGATCCTCCCATTGCGCAAAATGACGTCCGTCGTCGAGCTCGCCAGAGTCGATGAGATTCCCGTTGGAGAGAAGCACCGGACAGGCTTCCCGGTCGGCGGTTATCGTGACCCGATAGCGGGACATGACATCCGGGCGATCCGGGAAATAGGTGATTCGCCGGAAACCCTCCGCCTCGCACTGCGTGAAGTAACCGCCGCGCGACATGTACAGCCCTGACAGCGTGGTGTTGGATGACGGATCGACATGCGTGACGATCGACACCTCCGCCCGGTCGCCGTCGAGTTGAACCAGCAGGCCCCCATGTTCGTGCGTGATTCGCGTCGTCGAGGCGACCAGTCCATCAATGCGCAACTCGACCAGTTCCATCGACTCGCCGAACAGACGCAACGGCCCCGCCTCGACATTCGGGTTGCGAACGCAAGTCAGCGTGCTGCTGACCCGCGTCGCCGTAGGGTCGAGCTCGATTCGGAGTTCAACCGCTTCAACGGTCCAGGGTAGCGGGGCGTAATCACCGCGGTGAATCGTGACTGGTGTATCGGTTCGCATCGTATCCGAGTGTCAGTGCCGTTTGCGGTCGGCCACGAGGACGTCGCAAGGGGCTTGTTCGAGCACTTGCCGAGTCACGCTGCCGAGCACGAGTTCCTCGATCATGCGCAAGCCCTGCTTGCCAATGGCAATCAGGTCACATTCGAGCTTTGCAGCCTGTTCGACGATTGCGCTGGCGGCCTGCCCCTGGACGAGCAGCGGCCGGATGGAAGCACCCGACACCCCGATGCCCGCCACGAACTCCTCCAGTTGCCGTGCAGCCTCGTCCTTGGCGGACTGACGCAGTTCGACCATCTTGGATTCAGCTACACCCGCCATCCGCAAATGGCCTTCATAGGGCACCTGGTAGGCATGCATCAGGACGAGCTCCGCCTTGGGCGCCACCACATGGGCAAGCGCGATCGCAGCCCCCGAACGCTCGGAGAAATCGACCGGGACCAGTACTCTCTGATAATCACCGGCCGGCTTCTTTCGCACCACGAGCATCGGTCTGTCAGTCTTGCGCAACACCCTGTCGGTAGTGCTCCCGATCAGGAGATCACGGACGAAACCGCTGCCATGCGCACCCATCACGATCAAGCTCGCGCCCTGGCTTTCGGCCTGTTGCGCGATCTGTCGCAGCACCGACCCTGCGGAAACGCTGACAGCCGCCTCGACACCGTACTCGGACTTCAGCCCGGCTGCCAGTTTGTGAAGCTTCTCCAGCGCGTCATCGACCAGCACATGCTCCAACTCGTCGCTGCTATCCGGCGCCATCAGGTCATGCAGGGCATTCAGGGTGCCGCGACTGATCACGTTGGCGATCGTGCACTTCGCATCGAGCGTCCGCGAAACAATGGCGGCACGCTGCGCCGCGTTGGCCGAGGTTTCCGAAAAATCCGTGGTCGCAAGAATGCTCTTGATCTGCTCCATACCACCTCCTCAATTAGAATCCGCGCAAGGCGGCACAGCTTGTTCATCAACGCACAACGGCTGGAGGCTGTCACCGCGCCCCCAGCCGCTCGCAAGGTTCGACCCGACGGCGAGCGTCAGGACGTGATTCGGGCTTCGGCGGCAAGCGCCGCCTTGCGTACGATCACCTTCTCGAGTTCGACGACGACAAGCACGATGATACCGAAGCCGATGATGCGCAGCCATGTGACAACGTCGAGGCCAGCCGTTCCGAACAGCAACTGCATGGCCGGGAGATAGGTGAACAGCGCCTGCGCTAACAATAGCAGCGCGATCGCACCGAGCACATAGGGGTTTCCGGTTATTCCCTCGCGATTCAAAACGGGTTCGGTGAAACTGCGCACGTTGAAAAGGTAAAACAGCTCGCCGATCAACAGCGCATTGACCGCCGCGGTCCTTGCGACCTCGAGGCTCGACCCACGCTCGAGCTCCCAGAGAAAGAACAGCATACCGCCGACCACGAGCAAGAGCCCTACGAAGACCACGCGCCACATCAGGAAACGGCTCAGCAATGGATCGGCGGGCGCTCTCGGCATGCGACGCATGATGTTGCGCTCGGGTTTCTCGAAAGCGAGCGCCAGTGCGAGCGTCACCGCAGTGATCATGTTGACCCAGAGAATCTGCGCCGGAGTAATCGGCAGCGTCATGCCGAAGATGATCGCGAAGAACACAATGCCGGCCTGGCCGACATTGGTCGGGAGAATGAACGCGATGGATTTCTTGAGGTTGTCGTAGACCGTCCGCCCCTCCTCCACTGCCGCTGCGATCGACGCGAAGTTGTCGTCCGCGAGCACCATCTCCGAGGCCTCCTTGGCCGCCTCGGTTCCCTTGTTGCCCATCGCCACGCCAACGTCGGCCCGCTTGAGAGCGGGTGCATCATTGACACCGTCTCCGGTCATCGCCACCACTTCGCCGCGCGCCTGTAACGCGGTTACCAGACGCAACTTGTGCTCCGGACTCGCACGGGCAAAGATATCCACCTCGGCCACGGCTTCACGCAAGGCGTCGTCATCCAGCTTCTCGACTTCGGCCCCGGTCATCGCGCGAACCTTCTCTCCCAGCCCTAGCTGAATACCGATTGCCGTCGCGGTCGCGACATGGTCACCGGTGATCATCTTGACGCGAATCCCGGCCGAACGGCACCGGGCGACCGCCTCAATCGCCTCCACGCGCGGCGGGTCGGAAAGGCCGAACAACGCCAGCAGCTCGAAGCCACCGCGTTCGACATCGTCGAACACCAGTGATTTTCCAGCGGCATCCTCCACACGCACCGCGACCGCGAGCAGGCGCATGCCCTCAGCCGCGATCTCGTCCATGACGCCGTGCCAATAGGTCGGATTCAGGTCCTCGGCGCCATGCCGGCCGCGTTGTGTGGCACACATCTCGATGATCCGCTCCGGCGCCCCCTTCAGATAGATCAGCGCCCGACCCCGGTGATCGTGATGCAGCGTCGCCATGAAGCGGTGCTCGGATTCGAAGGGAATGACATCGGCGCGCGGCAATGACTCGGACTCAAAATCCGGGTCGAAGCCCGCCTTCATCGCCACCGTTATCAAGGCCCCCTCGGTGGGATCACCGCGCAGCTGCCATTCCTCGCCCTTGCACTCGATGCTCGCGTCGTTGCACAACAGCACCGCCCGACCAGCCTCCAGCAGCACCGGTTCGTTCTGTTGATCGACTTCGCCGGCAGGCCGGCCCGAATCCTGCTCGGCGGAAGTCCCGGCAAGCTCACGCCCGAACAAGGCCTCCACGAGCACGCTGCCATCCGCGGTTGCCGGAGGCGCCAAACGCTCGAAGGCGCCATGCGGCGCATAGCCCACACCGGTGACCCCGAAGCGGTCATCGGCGGTGACGACGCGCTGGACGGTCATCTCGTTGCGGGTCAGCGTGCCGGTCTTGTCGGAGCAGATCACGGTGACCGACCCGAGCGCTTCGACCGAGGGCAGCCGCCGGATGATCGCATTGCGCCGCGCCATCCGTTGCACGCCGATCGCGAGTGTGATCGTCATGATCGCGGGCAAACCCTCGGGTATCGCGGCCACCGCCAACCCGACCGACGCGAGAAACACCTCGTCGAAAGACAAGCTCTGCACCAGCAGACCGTAAGCGAGCATGATCGCCGCCACGCCAAGAATCGCGAGCGTCAGCCAGCGCCCGAACACTGCGAGCTGCTTGAGCAGCGGCGTCGTGATCTCCTCGACCTGGCTCAGCATTTCGCTGATGCGCCCGATCTCGGTGTTGGCACCGGTACCTACGACGACACCCGCTGCCTGACCGTAGGCGACGAGCGTGCCGGAATAGGCCATGCACGCGCGGTCGCCGAGCGACGCATCCTCGGCGACCGGCTCGACCGCCTTCTCGACGGGCACCGACTCGCCGGTCAGCGCGGCCTCCTCGACCCGAAGACTGCGCACATCGATCAGTCTCAAGTCCGCAGGCACCTTGTCACCGGAGGCGAGAAAAACGATGTCCCCGGGAACCAGCTCCTCGGCCGGAACTTCGCGGCGCCGTCCGTCACGCAACACCTGGGCATTGAGCGACAGCATGCGGCGGATCGCATCGAGCGCCTGCTCGGCCTTGCCTTCCTGCAGGAAACCGATGACCGCGTTGATGACGACGACACCAAAGATCACGCCGCTATCGATCCAGTGACCGAGCAGGAAGGTGATGATCCCTGCGACGATGAGCACATAGATCAGAACATTGTGGAACTGGAGGAGGAAACGTTGCAGGGCGCTGCGACGCCGTGGTGCGGGCAGCTCGTTACGTCCGTGCAGTGTGAGTCGTTCCTCCGCCTCGGTCGCCGAGAGTCCGCTGGCGCGCCGCGACTTCATCGCCTCGACGACCCGCTCGGCCTCTTCCGCGTGATGGTTCCGACGCTCGTGCTCTTGCTGCTCGCTCATGCCTCAACCTCGATCGCTTTTGCCACGCCGCATCATGCGTCTGGCTTCATGCTCGTTCAATCTTACCCGATCGACGGTCCGGCTGCTGCAATGCAACACGACGTGCGCGAGGCGCATAGCCATGGTTCCGATGACCCTCGGAACAATCCACTACCTATGTTTTCGGCGCTGTCGGCATGAGCACGATGCGGCTGCCGGCGAATCGATCGTGCAAGAACTGGCGGTCGGGATCGAAGAACGCCCAAAGAATCCCTACGCCGAAACACAGCACCGATGGCCAGGCCAGTGCGAATCGCAGCAAGGCCCGACCCGGCCCGAGCCTTCGCCCGGTCTCGGCAGAGACTAGTCGGAGCCGCCAGGTCTGCATTGCCAGGGTGTTGCCGTGTCTCGACCAGTACCAGACAAAATAGAAACCCAGCACGACGAACACATGCATCCAGAGAAGCCAGCCCGGCGGATCGAAGCCGAATGCCATGCCGAGCAGCACGTAGGGAATCATGAACGTCGGCGCAAGAATGCCGAGCACAAGAAGTGACTCGTACAGCAGGCTGGCAAGCCTGCGCCGAAAACCGGCCAATTCGACAACGGGGGGAGCCGGGAGAGACGTTTGCTGGGGCGACATGAAAAGGAACGCTTCGGGAACGGTCCGAAACAATATGCCATTGAGCGCGATAGCCGCAAGCACACCAGCCGAACGCCCGGTCCGCACCTACCGCGAAGACCCACCCTGCCGTTCGCCAGGCGATAGCTTTCGGTAAGCTTCCCACTGCTCATGCAGCGACTCACGCTGATCCGGTGGCATGCTGCGCAAGGCACGATACTGCTGCCGTGCGCGATCCCGCTCTGCGGCGCTGAGATTCGCCCACTCACGCATGCGTTCGGTCGCTCGGGCACGCTCCTCCGGCGTCAGTCCTTCGAAACCGTCGCCGATCGCAAGCCACTGCCTGCGATCGGCGGCGCTCAAGCTGGCCCACTCCGCCTGGAGCGGCGCGAGCACGCGCTGTTGCGAAGGCGTCAGCCTCGTCCAGTCCTGTGCCGACGCGCTGCCCGGCACGACCGCCAGCGCCAACAACACCGTCAGGAGCGCGATTCGCGTGCGAGCCATGCCCTGAACTCCGGATCCAGATAAGCCTCTATCGGCAAATCATCTATCAGCAGGGCAGTGTCGATTGCCTGCTGCGCCTCGAAACGATGGCTACTCGACCACTGCCCGCCAGCAAAGAACAACGCCAGCAAGACCAAAAGCATTGCCGATGAGGACATCACCGGTGAAAACGCGAGCCGCACGCGCACCCACCATGCCTGAAGGTCGTCATAGAAACTGCCCCGACTGCCGGTATCGCTGACTGCGAGCGCACGAGTACGGGCAACTCTCAGTCTTTCGAGGGCTCGGCCATCGAGCGTTCGATTCGACACCGACAAGTACTCGGCCACCCTGAGACCAAAACCCATCTCATTCAAAGCACGACTCCTCTCGCGCGCAGCGCTGCCGCGAGCGTCTTCGTGGCCCGCGAGCAATGCGTCTTCACGCTGCCTTCAGAGCACCCCATCGCTGCCGCTGTTTCCGAAATATCCATCTCTTCCCAGTAACGCATCAGGAAGGCCTCACGTTGACGGGCCGGCAATCGCGCGATCTCACGCTCGATGACGGCAAGTGTCTGCTGCTGTTCGAGGCTAGCCTGCGGGGTCTGGCCAGCCTCTCCAGCCGCCGGAAGGCCGTCGAGGGGGTCGTCCGACTCGTCAACTTCGCGCACCAGCGCCGAGAACAGCGTCGTCCAAGTGTTTCGCACCTTGCGACGACGGAGCAAGTCATACACCGCATTGCGCAGAATACGCTGAAAAAGCATCGGCAGTTCCGGTGCCGGGCGTCCGGCGTAGCTGGCGCAAAGCTTGAGCATCGCGTCCTGAACCGCGTCCAGCGCCAGTTCCTCGTCACGGAGGGCAAACAGGGCTGTGCGATAAGCGCGCCTTTCGATACCTTCGAGAAAAGAAGAGAGTTCTGCCCGGGAGGCCAGTTGGGAATCCTCGACTAGAGGGCTTTACGCCGCTCGCGAATGGTGCCGAACTTGACCGCGCATCGCGCGGACGGTAACGTTCGTCGTTTGGGATTTTTTGTGCGAGCGAGTTTGCGATGGTGCTGAGTGGTGCGGAGATTGTAATCAGGTGCCTGCAGGAAGAAAAGGTCGAGTACGTCTTCGGCTATCCGGGCGGCGCAGTGCTCTTCCTCTACGACGCCCTGTTCAACCAGGACCAGGTCCGTCACGTTCTCGTACGTCACGAACAAGCCGCGGTCCATGCAGCCGACGGTTATGCGCGCTCCACCCAGTCCGTCGGTGTCGCACTGGTGACCTCGGGTCCGGGCGCGACGAACGCGGTCACCGGAATCGCCACCGCCTACTGTGACTCGGTGCCAATGGTCATCATCTCGGGCCAGGTGCCGACTGCAGCGATCGGTCAGGATGCCTTCCAGGAAGTCGACACCGTCGGCATCACCCGCCCCTGCGTGAAGCACAACTTCCTCGTCCGCGACGTCAAGGATATCGCACCGACCATCAAAAAGGCCTTTCATCTCGCCCGGACCGGCCGCCCCGGCCCGGTTCTCGTCGACATCCCCAAGGATGTGTCGATGCACAAGTGCGAGTTCAGCTATCCCGACAAGGTCGAGATGCGCTCCTACAACCCGGTGGTGAAAGGCCACCAGGGACAGATCCGCAAGGCCGTGCAGCTGCTGCTCGAAGCCAAGCGGCCAATGATCTACACCGGTGGCGGCGTGATTCTCTCCGACGCGGCCGAGCAACTCACCAAGCTCACCCGACTGCTCGGTTTCCCGATCACCAACACCCTCATGGGGCTCGGCGCCTATCCGGCCAGCGACCGTCAGTACCTCGGCATGCCTGGCATGCACGGCACCTACGAAGCCAACATGTCGATGCACTTCTGCGACGTGTTGCTCGCCATCGGTGCCCGTTTCGACGACCGGGTGATCGGCAACCCCGACCATTTCGCGGAAGAGCCGCGCAAGATTATCCATGTCGACATCGACCCGTCCTCGATCTCCAAGCGTGTCAAGGTCGATCTCCCCATCGTCGGTAACGTCCGCGATGTCCTCGACGAAATGATCAGCCAGATCGAGGCCGCCAACGCCCGTCCCAACCAGGAAGCGCTTGGCGCCTGGTGGAAGCAGGTCGAGGAATGGCGCAGCCGCGACTGCATGAAGTTCAAGAACTCAGACGAAATCATCAAGCCGCAGTACGTCGTACAGAAATTGTGGGAAGTCACCGGTGGCGATGCCTTCGTGACGTCAGATGTCGGCCAGCACCAGATGTGGGCTGCGCAGTACTACCGATTCGACAAACCGCGCCGCTGGCTCAACTCGGGCGGCCTCGGCACCATGGGGGTAGGCCTGCCTTACGCGATGGGCGCCCAGTTGGCCCACCCGGATGCGCAGGTCGCCTGCGTTACCGGCGAAGCCTCCATCCAAATGTGCATCCAGGAGTTGTCGACCTGCAAGCAGTTCCGCCTGCCGATCAAGATCTGCAACCTCAACAACCGCTATCTTGGCATGGTGCGTCAATGGCAGCAGTTGTTCCACGGTGGGCGTTACTCCGAGTCCTACATGGATTCGCTGCCCGACTTCGCCAAGCTTGCCGAGTCCTACGGTCATGTCGGAATCCGGGTTGAGCGGCCCTCCGACGTCGAAGGCGCGCTGCGCGAGGCTTTCAGCCGCAAGAACGACCTGGTGTTCCTGGACTTCCAGGTCGATCAGACCGAGAACGTCTACCCGATGGTCCAGGGCGGTAAGGGACTGACCGAAATGATCCTCTCGGCAGAGGACCTCTAAGTCAACAACAAGCACACCGAACCCGGTCTTGCCCGGCGGCTAGCCGGGTGACCTACCCGGCTCCACCGCGCCGATTCGGTAACGCTTTACTCACGAGTTCATCATGAGACACGTCATATCACTGCTGATCGAGAACGAGTCCGGCGCCCTCTCCCGCGTCTCCGGACTCTTCTCCGCCCGTGGCTACAACATCGAATCCCTGACGGTGGCGCCCACCGAGGACGCCTCGATGTCGCGGATGACCATCGTCACCACCGGCTCGGACGACATCATCGAACAGATCACCAAACAACTGAACAAGCTGGTCGAGGTGATCAAGGTGGTCGACATCTCGGAATCGGCGCACATCGAGCGCGAGCTCATGCTGATCAAGGTCCGCGCCACCGGCAAGGACCGCGACGAGATGAAGCGTATGGCCGATATTTTCCGGGCACGCATCATCGACGTCACGGAAGCATCGTACGTCATCGAACTCACCGGCAATCAGGGCAAGCTCGACGCCTTCGTCGCGGCAATCGGTAACGAGCTGATTCTCGAAACCGTGCGTTCCGGCATTTGCGGCGTCGGGCGCGGCGACAGAGTACTCAAGGTCTGATCGGACCACCGACCGGCGCAAGTGCACCCGGAAGTGATCCGTCCATTTGAAAAACCACACACTGAAGAGGAAACAATGAAAGTCTATTACGACAAGGATGCCGATCTCTCTCTGATCAAGGGCAAGAAAGTGACCATCGTCGGCTACGGTTCGCAGGGCCATGCCCATGCTCAGAACCTGAACGACTCCGGCGTCAAGGTCACGGTTGGCCTGCGCAAGGGTGGCGCATCCTGGGACAAAGCCAAGGCTGCCGGCCTCAAGGTCGAGGAGATCGCCAAGGCGGTCAAGGGCGCGGATGTCGTCATGATCCTGCTGCCGGACGAAAACATCCCGCAGGTCTACAAGGACGAGGTCGAGCCGAACATCAAGAAGGGCGGCACCCTGGCTTTCGCGCACGGCTTCAACGTGCATTACAACCAGGTTGTGGCGCGTGCCGATCTGGACGTCATCATGGTCGCCCCAAAGGGTCCCGGCCACACGGTGCGCTCGGAGTACCTCAAGGGCGGTGGCGTGCCGACCCTGATCGCGGTTCATCAGGACATCTCCGGCAAGGCGCGTGACATCGCCCTGTCGTATGCGGCGGCCAATGGCGGCACCAAGGGTGGCGTGATCGAAACCAACTTCCGCGAAGAAACCGAGACCGACCTGTTCGGCGAGCAGGCAGTGTTGTGCGGCGGTGCGGTCGAGTTGGTCAAAATGGGTTTCGAGACCCTCGTCGAAGCCGGCTACGCGCCCGAAATGGCTTACTTCGAGTGCCTGCACGAGCTGAAACTGATCGTCGATCTCATGTACGAAGGCGGCATCGCCAACATGAACTACTCGATCTCGAACAATGCCGAGTACGGCGAATACGTGACCGGGCCGGAAGTCATCAACGAGTCGTCGCGCGAAGCGATGCGCGCCGCCCTCAAGCGTATCCAGACCGGCGAGTACGCAAAGATGTTCATCCAGGAAGGCAAGACCAACTATCCGTCAATGACCGCTCGTCGTCGCCTCAACGCAGCGCACGAGATCGAGATCGTCGGTGGGCAGCTGCGCCAGATGATGCCCTGGATCAGCAAGAACAAGCTGGTCGATCAATCCAAGAACTGATCGCGCATCGCATGTCCGGCCGAAAGGCCGACATTCATGGACGGGCCCCGACGGGGCCCGTTTTCGTTGGAGCCGGCTTTTTCCCGGCGTTCAACCGCAAACCCCGCATGCGGTAGAATCGGGATTCATCGACTCCTCACAGCGTGCGGCCCCAGTGGCCACCTACCCATGCCCCTCAACGAACCAGACCAAAGACGTCGCGGCATCTACATCCTGCCCAACCTGTTCACGACGGCCGCACTCTTCGCCGGGTTCTATGCCATCGTGCAGGCGATGCACGGACGTTTCGAGGTCTCGGCCGTCGCGATCTTCGTCGCAATGCTCCTCGACGGCCTGGACGGACGGGTGGCACGACTCACCAACACCCAGAGCGAGTTCGGCGCAGAGTACGACTCGCTGTCCGACATGGTGTCCTTCGGTGCCGCTCCGGCGCTGGTCATGTATGAGTGGGCACTCAAGGATCTCGGCAAGTTCGGTTGGATTGCCGCCTTCATCTTCTGCGCCGGGGCCGCATTGCGCCTTGCCCGCTTCAACACGACGATTGCCTCGATCGACAAGCGTTACTTCCAGGGATTGCCGAGTCCGGCCGCAGCGGCCCTCATCGCCGGCATGGTCTGGGTCACCATGGACAACGGCATCGCGGGCGAAGACGTCGCCTGGCTCGCCTTCGCATTGACGATCTTCGCAGGGCTGTCGATGGTCAGCAACGTGCTGTTCTGGAGCGGCAAGGACATCAACCTGCGCAAGAGCGTACCTTTCATCGTCGTCATTGCCGTCGTGCTCGGTTTCGCGCTGGTGTCTACCTATCCACCCGGTGTTCTGTTCGGGCTGTTTGTCGCCTACGCGCTATCAGGCTATGTGATCTGGGCGTGGCGCTGGTCGCGACGACGGCGTCACCCGCTTCATTCCGGTTCGGAAACGGATACCGAAACCGACTCAGGCAAGCATCCTGACTGAGGCCACGGCCAGGTAATCAGGCTCATAGTGGTGCGCTATCCCAATACCCTTTACTTTCCGGCGAACAGGGGTTTATATTGCGGACATGCATCCTGAACGCGACACCCTCCTTGTTACGTTCCGCCTTCCAGCGAGCCTGCTGCCGCTGGGGCCGCTGCTGCGCCTCGCGCGCACCTGAAACCCCTCCCCCCTCCCCTGAACTCTCCCGCACGGCGCCAGCCGCGCGGTTTGCGTGCATCCACAGCCGAAACAGAACACTCCCCAGGAGACAGCCATGAGCGACCACTTGATCATTTTCGACACCACCTTGCGTGATGGTGAACAGAGCCCCGGCGCCTCGATGACTCGTGAGGAGAAGCTGCGAATCGCGCGTCAGCTCGAGCGAATGCGCGTCGACGTCATCGAAGCGGGTTTTCCGGCCGCATCGAACGGCGACTTCGAGTCGGTCCGCTCAATCGCCGAGGCCATCCGTGAGTCGACCGTTTGCGGCCTTGCCCGTGCAAACGAGAACGACATTCGCCGGGCCGGCGAGGCCATCCGTCCGGCCGCACTTGGTCGTATCCACACTTTCATCGCAACCAGCCCGATTCACATGGAAAAGAAACTGCGCATGTCCCCCGACGAGGTGGTTGCGCAGGCGGTCAAGGCGATCGGCTGGGCGCGTGAATACACTGACGACATCGAATTCTCGGCTGAGGATGCGGGTCGTTCCGAGATCGATTTCTTGTGTCGCATCTTCGAGGAAGTGATCAAGGCCGGCGCCACCACGATCAACGTGCCCGATACCGTCGGCTACAACGTGCCCGAACAGCTTGCCAACACCATCCGCAACCTGATCGAGCGTGTTCCCAACTCCGACAAAGTGGTGTGGTCGGTGCACTGCCACAACGATCTCGGTCTCGCGGTCGCAAACTCGCTGGCCTCCGTTCTCGCCGGTGCCCGTCAGGTCGAGTGCACGATCAACGGATTGGGTGAACGTGCCGGCAACGCCTCACTCGAAGAGAACGTCATGGCGGTACGCACCCGCCGCGACGTGTTTCCTTGCGACACGCGCATCGACACGACCCAGATCGTGCCAGCATCCAAGCTGGTGTCCGGGGTGACCGGCTTCCCGGTACAGCCGAACAAGGCGATTGTCGGTGCCAACGCCTTTTCGCACGAGTCCGGCATCCATCAGGACGGGGTCCTCAAGCACCGCGAAACCTACGAGATCATGCGCGCCGAAGACGTCGGCTGGGGTGCCAACAAACTGGTCCTCGGAAAACACTCGGGGCGAAACGCGTTCCGCACCCGCTTGCAGGAAATCGGCATCGTCATCGAATCCGAGGATCACCTCAACCACGCCTTTGCGCGCTTCAAGGAACTGGCAGACAAGAAGCACGAAATTTTCGACGAGGACCTCAACGCCCTGATGAGCGACGAGATCGTCACGCCCGAGCAGGAGCACTTCCGCCTGGTTTCCTCGCGCTTTCTGTCGGAGACCGGCGAGCCGCCCGAGGCGGAACTGACGATCGCGGCCGGCGGCACCGAATCGCATGTGAAGTCGACCGGATCCGGTCCGGTCGATGCCACTTTCCGTGCCATCGAATCGGTCGCACAGAGCGGTACCGAGCTGTTGCTGTATTCGGTCAATGCCATCACCACCGGCACCGACGCCCAGGGAGAGGTCACCGTGCGGCTCGCACGCGATGGCAAGGTCGTCAATGGCCAGGGCGCCGACACCGACATCATCGTCGCCTCGGCAAAAGCCTACCTCAACGCGCTCAACAAGCTGCACGGGAACATGGAGCGCCTCAACCCGCAGGTCTGAGGTCGATTGATTCGGGGCGCGCACGCCACGCCCCGAATCTCCGACGGGTGCATTCCCACAGGCAACGCCGGATGGCAACGAAAGCTCAGCTTTCCGGTGCCGCCTTCTGCCGGGAAGGCGCGGTTGCCCGTGCGTAAAGCAGCACGAACACGAACAATGCCGCCGCAAGCACGGCTTCGATCATGGCGAGTATCCCGGTCAGTCCGGGATCGAAGGCGCGCATCACACCCTCTGTAAAGTAGAGCAAGACCAGCATCGACAGCCACTGGTAAGTGTAACGCCGCCCCTTGAGCACGCCGAAAACCGCAAAGAGCAGCGGCACTGGCTTGAGAATCATCCACGAGCCTTCCGGCCGCAGCGGGGCAAGCCAACCCTCCCACAAGACGCACAGCACAATCAACGCAATCAGCAACACGCTCGAAGCGTTGGCCAGAAAACGGGTATTCATCTCACCTCCACAAGCCTGACCGCGGTCTCTGCAACACGGCGCCCCAGCGCCTGAGCCAGCCGCCGCTCCGCATCCGTCAATGCCGGATCACCATCACTTCCAGCAACATGGGATGCGCCATAAGGCGTGCCGCCGCTGCGGGTGGTGGCGAGGTCGGATTCCTGATACGGCAAACCGACAATCAACGCACCGTGATGCAACAAGGGCAGCATCATCGACAGCAAGGTGCTCTCCTGACCGCCGTGCATGCTTGACGACGAGGTGAACACACCGGCAGGTTTCCCGGAGAGTGCGCCATTGACCCACCCGGCGATCGTGCCGTCGAGAAAATACTTCATGGGTGCAGCCATGTTCCCGAATCGGGTCGGGCTACCAAGGACCAGACCGGCACATTCCTCCAGATCAGCCGCTTCGGCATAGGGCGGACCATCGGCCGGGATGCTGTCCTCCAGCGCCTCGCATACCGTGGAGACCCGAGGCACGGTGCGGACCCGGGCCACGGCGCCGGGCACCTGATGGACGCCGTGCGCGACCTCCTCCGCCAGCGCCCGTACCGAGCCCTTGTGGCTGTAATAGAGAACCAGGATTTCCTTCATCGATCCATCCATGTTCCGGCTCCGCCCGGATGGC
The DNA here is from genome assembly GCF_012910885.1 of Azoarcus taiwanensis. Taxonomy (GTDB): domain Bacteria; phylum Pseudomonadota; class Gammaproteobacteria; order Burkholderiales; family Rhodocyclaceae; genus Azoarcus_F; species Azoarcus_F taiwanensis. The sequence continues at coordinate 18,339 of NZ_WTVM01000035.1, forward strand.
GTAACCTGTTCGACTTCGCTTCGACGCGCAAAGGCGCGATTATCCTAGGAACCTCAGTTGGACGTGTTCGAGTGTGCGTCTGGTGCGTCGTCTGGCAAGGCGCGACGACGCAGCATGGTTGTTCCCTGCAAGGAGGAGCAACGCAGCCAGGCGGCGCACCAGACGTGCAATCGGGCGCGTAGCGGACTCACCCATCGGGTGACCGTTGTCGAAGCTGCGTATCCCAAGCTCTGTAAAGCATTCAAGATCATAGAGAGCGGTCAATTGCGGTTTCTAGGATTATATCCGCACGGTCCGCTGGCCCGCAGTGCATTGCGCAGAGCGGAGGGAGCGCGGACAATCCGGTTCATGACGAGCACGCCACAGCACAACAGCCCTCGCCCGCCCTCACGGTTCACCGGACCGCACGCCGTGCTAATGGCCCTGCGCGACTTCGGCTCCCTGCTCGTTCAGCGCTTCTTCGCAACCCGTTGCGCCCATGTGGCAGGCAGCCTGACTTACACCACTCTGCTGGCCCTGGTGCCACTGATCACACTTTCACTTGTGCTGTTCAGCAACTTCCCTGCCTTCTCCGAACTCGGTGCGGCACTGAGCACCTTCCTGCAGAACAACGTGTTGCCGGAAGCGGCCAGCCAGATCGGCGAATACGCAGTGCAATTCTCCGAGCGTGCGACCAACCTCACGCTCATCGGCACGATCATGCTGATCGTGACCGTACTCCTGCTGCTCAGCACCATCGACGAGGCATTCAACGAAATCTGGGGGGTACGGCATCCGCGCCCAATCGTCACCCGCATCGCGGTCTATTGGGTCGCGCTCACGCTAGGGCCGATCGCACTCGCAGGCAGTGTCTTCGCCACCGGCCAGATCGTCGCCACCTCGATCGCGCTGATTGGCGACGACACCCACACGCGCACCCTCGCCACCAATCTGGTGCCGTTGGGTCTGCTCGGCACACTGCTGACTTTCCTGTATTTCGCGGTGCCCAACCACCCGGTGCGCCTTCTTCACGCCATGGCGGGCGGTTTCTCTGCGGCCTTCGCGTTTCTCATGATGCAACGCCTGTTTGGCCTCTTCATCACCCTGTCACCAACCTACACCCTGGTCTACGGTGCCTTCGCGGCGGTGCCGATTTTCCTCCTCTGGCTTTACGCTTCCTGGGTGCTCGTACTGCTGGGCGCAATCTTCGCCGCGACCTTTCCGGAGTTCTTCGAGCGCAAGACGGTGATAAGGCCTTTCCCAGGCGACCAGGCCTGGGCCGCGACCAACATGCTCACACTCCTGGCCCGCGGACTGAACGAGGGTCACAGCGTGTCATTCGATGCGCTCCACGAAGCCGCGGGACTGTCGAGCGATCAGGCCGAGGCCCTGCTCGGCCAGATGCAGGACGAATCGTGGATCATTCATTGTGAAGACGAAACCTGGGCCCTGTGCCGTCACCCTGACAGAATCCGTCTCAGTCACATCGTCGAACGCTTCGCGCTCGCGCCGGAACGATGGACCAGGCTCTCCGCTTCGCAGGCCGCAACAAACCTGGCCGCGAAGCGGATCAGAACCGCGCTCGACGACGCCGACATCAGCCTGAGCGAACTCGCGTCCAGAACACCGACGACCAGACCCGCCTGATTCCGCCGGCGACCGGAATCAGATCGGGTAGGGATCGATCTCGTACTGATACAACTCAATATTGGCAGTCTGCATGTCGAGACTCTGCACGCGCCCCTGAGCAACATAGAGTTGCCCGGTTTCGCGCACCATCACGAAGCGTCTGGACGCGTACGTGCCCGCCGGACTCATGATCGCGTTGTTGCGCCTGCCCTCGCGCGGGGGCAGCAAAAGCGCGGGCGTGGTCGACCGTTCACTCGCTCCACGAAATGCCACCGACACTGGCACGCAGCTCTCGGAAACGACCTGCAGACCGAGTTCGACCTCCTCGGGCTTCTCGCTTCGCACCCAGCGCACGACACAAATCGACCACGGCTCGCCGATACCGCGCCTCAACGCCAGGGCCATGCCGGCGCTGATGACGCCATGCACCCCGCCAACGCTGATGATCGCGTAGCCTCCCGGGCTCTCGTTGTACACCATCCACTCGCTGACTTCGTCTCCCGGGCGTCCGCGCTTGTGCATCCGCCAGATCTCACGCAAGCCTTTGCAGACCTGAACCGTGTAGAGCTTTCTCCGTCGCGGCTGATCCCGGGTTTGCGGCGTCGCCCAGCGCTCGTGCATGCGGTGCAGCAAAGACAGCGCTTCGACCGGGGTGAGACCAAGCGGCAACCCGGACGAGTCCGACTCGAGGAGTTCTCCATCGCGCTCGATGCCGACCACTTCCGCTTCGGCAATGCGGGCCTCGAGCCACTCGATCTGTTCCTGCACCCGCTTGGCGAGCGCCAGCGCGCTGAAAAACAGCACTCGTCCGGTACCCAATGGAGGGCGACGTACCTGTGCAACAGGCGGGTTGTCCTCACGGGCATTGAGCCAGAACACCGACGACTCGGGCTGGAGCGGACGCCACGACAGTTCGGTGGCGCCAGCGACGACGTCGAGGTAATCATGAACCCAGGCCAGCTCACGTGCCGTCAGGCTCTCCGGCTGCAGCACCGCTGTTGCCAGCATGCGCTTGTAAGCCCCAAGCAAAGCGCCTACCGAAGGCGACAGTGCCTGGCCGGGTGCGAGCGCTTCAATCAGTCGATCGTGTCGCAGGAGAAGGCGATTGGCTGTTTTCCACAGTGGATGAGGTGGTTCCACGCCACCCATGCAGGAGAGAAGAAACGCCTCGCCGACAAGACGCATCTGCCACGCTGCCGCCTCGACGACAGCATCCTCATCGAGCGCTTCCCGCTCCTCGTCGACGTCAAACCGCAGCCCGACCTCATGCAGGCTGCGCACTATGTCGAGTACGCCGGCATGCACTTCGCGCGCCAGTGGCAGCGTGGCCGCCAATAGTCGAGGTTTGAAACGATCGGATATGTCGAGCAATCGTGCAGCCAGACCGCCGATGCAACTGCTGCGCTCAGCCATGGGCGTATCGAGTTCGAGCAGAGCCTTGAGCTGCGCCTGCCAAGCTGCAAGGTCATCCAGACACTCGGCCGCCGGTTCCGCGGCAAGCCAATCGCGAATGCGCTGTATTTGTGGCCTGGAGTGCGAATCGTCTCTCATGAGTCCTGCGCAGCCATTGTTGTTCGTAGATAAACCGGAGCTCGACCGCCATTCTATTCACTTTGTCGGATACATGGCGAGCTCAGTCACTACTCGCCTTGCGACTCTGGACAACTCGGTACCTCTTTGTGAAACCAGCCGTTGCCTAAAGTTCGAACTTCTTCTAAAATGTGCGGCTTTTCCCAGTCACCTTCAGGACACCCAGAACATGGTCGTCATTCGCCTTGCCCGTGGTGGCGCCAAGAAGCGCCCTTTCTACAGCATCGTCGCAGCCGACAAGCGTAACCGTCGCGACGGGCGCTTCATCGAGCGCGTCGGGTTCTACAATCCGTTTGGTTCGGGCGCCGAGCAGGGTCTCGTCATCAACGCCGAGCGCCTCCAGTACTGGACGCAAAACGGTGCCCAGGTGTCGCCTACCGTCGCCCGCCTGATCAAGCAGGCCGGCAAAGCCGCCGCCTGACGCAACAACCATCGCCGACATGATGGTCTTGGGGCGGGTTTCCGCCCCTTTCGGCATCAAGGGCTGGCTGAAGATCCAGCCCTTTGGCGACGATCCGCTGAGTTGGGCCGAGATGCCCGAATGGTGGATCTCGCCCGACGCCGACGCACCCCCGGAGCAGTGGCGGGCGACCCGCCAGCTGGCTTGCCAGCAACACGGGCCCGGCCTCATCGTTCAACTGGAAGTTTCCCCCGATCGCAACTCGGCCGAAGCCTTGAAGGGCTGGTTCGTCGGCGCGCCACGCGAGGCAATGCCTGCTCCCGCGGATGATGAATACTTCTGGGGCGACCTCATCGGAATGCAGGTAGTCAATCTCGCTGGTGAATCACTCGGCAAGGTCGACAGCCTTCTAAGCACCGGCGCGCATGACGTGCTGCGCATCATCGACGACGAATCCGAGCGACTGATTCCGTTCGTGGCCAACTACGTCATCGAAGTCGATGCCAAAGACGGCTACATTCGGGTCGATTGGCAGAAAGACTGGTGACCAACGGACGCCCATGGGGCATCCAGTGCAGCTGCCGCACACGTTGCATGTCACGACCCGAGTCTCGGCGAACACCATGAATCGCAGACGCTACGATGTCGTCACCCTGTTCCCCGAGATGTTCGCGGCGCTCACGGGCAGCGGCATCACACGGCGTGCGCAAGAGCGCGAGTTGTACCAAATCGCGTTTCACAATCCGCGCGACTACACCAGCAACCCGCATCGCAACGTCGACGATCGCCCCTATGGTGGCGGCCCGGGGATGGTGATGATGGCAGAGCCGCTCGAGCTCGCGATCACCCAGGCGCGATCGGAGCAACTGCAAACTCTCGGCACCTCCGGCCCAGTCATTTATCTATCACCCCAGGGACGACCACTCGATCACGAACGCGTCAAATCCCTGAGTGCGGAACCGTCTCTGACCCTGCTCTGCGGACGTTACGAAGGGGTGGACCAGCGCGTGCTCGACCGCTGCGTCGACGAGGAGATTTCACTCGGCGACTTCGTATTGTCCGGCGGCGAGCTGCCAGCGATGGTCCTTCTGGACGCAATCATCCGCCTCCTGCCCGGAGCCCTGAACGATGCGAGTTCGGCCGAGCAGGATTCTTTTGCCGACGGCTTGCTGGATTGCCCCCACTACACCCGCCCCGAGGTCTATCACGGCCTGGCGGTGCCAGAGGTGCTCTTGTCCGGCAATCACGCGGAGATTCGTCGCTGGCGACTCGCGCAGTCGCTGAAACTCACCCGCGAACGCCGCCCGGAGTTGCTGGACGCCCGCGAGCTCAGCAAGGAAGAGCAGTTAATGCTTGCCAAACTCGACGCTTCAAAGGAAAATGCTTGATTTTTCGCGGCCCGAGAAATCGGGAAGTGGAAAGAAGCGGTTGCCGTAAGACTATCTTGCGTGCAGCCGATAACAAACGGCGCCCAACAGGTCAAACCTGCTCTGCGCGCCAGGCCAAAGGCCATTGAAACCATTCGGAGCACATGATGAATCTGATTCAACAACTCGAGCAGGAAGAAATCGCCCGCCTGACTGAAGGCAAATCGATCCCGGCATTCGCCCCTGGCGACACCGTCGTGGTTCAGGTGAAGGTCAAGGAAGGCAACCGCGAGCGTCTGCAGGCCTACGAAGGTGTCGTCATTGCCAAGCGCAATCGCGGCCTGAACTCCTCCTTCATCGTCCGCAAGATTTCTGCCGGCGAAGGCGTCGAGCGTACTTTCCAGACCTACTCGCCGCTGATCGGCTCGATCGAAGTCAAGCGCCGTGGCGATGTGCGCCGCGCCAAGCTCTATTATCTCCGCGACCGCTCCGGCAAGTCCGCGCGCATCAAGGAAAAGCTCAACTACAAGGCGCCCAAGTCGGCGTAAGGTGTTGGCACCGCCTGCGGGCGGTACGCTTTACCTGGAGAACAAAACGGGCCACGCGGCCCGTTTTTGCTTTTCAGCGCTACCGCTGCATCAGCGGCGCTCGACGACAAAAAGCATGGTCGCAGCTGCCGCCAGAAACAGCAGGCTGGGGGTCAGGGCCGCAAACGCCGGCATCCAGCCGTGGATCACGCCGAGGTTCGAGAACAATCCGTTCAGCAGGTGGAAGGTCACCCCGAGCATGACGCCGACGAACACCTTGACGCTCACCGCACTGGCGCGACCATGGCCCATCGCGAACGGCACCGCAAGCGCCATCATGACCAGCACCGCAAGCGGGTAGACGATCTTCTTCCACAGCGCAATCTCGAATCGGTCGGCATTCTGCCGGTTCTCGCGAAGGTGGTTGATGTAGGCAAACAGCGTGGCCACGGACATGCGCTCCGGCGCCACCATCAGCACGCTCAACACCTCCGGCGACAACTCCGACCGCCAGTCGATACGCTCGAGCGTGGCAACTTCCGTGCGTTCGTCCGAGAAACGCGTCTGCACGACATCGGTAAAGCGCCAGGTCTTGGTCTCGGCATCATAGCGCCCCACTGCCGCCTCGCTCAGCGACAGCAGGACCTGGTCGCGATCGAACTCAAATACCCTCACGCCCTCCATCGTGCGATCAGGCTGTAGCGTCCGCACATTCACCACCCGGGCGCCGTCCTTGACCCACAGACCGGTACGCAGCTGTTGTGAGACCGTTGAGCCGGTTGCGGTCAGGCGCCACTGCTGCGCGGTTCGTTCGGCCGGCGGCGCAATGTACTCACCGAAGACGAAGGTCAGCGCAACGAAGACCATGCCCACCAGACCGAGGGAACGCAGCAGGTGCGCGGTGGACATCCCCGATGCCCGCATGACGGTGATCTCCGAGTTCTTGGCGAGCGCGGTGCTCGCATACAAACTCGCGGTCAAGACCACGATCGGCATCAGCTCGTAGACCCGTCCCGGCAGCAACAACAGCACATCGACCAGCGCATGGTGCGCCTCATAACCGTCCTGACCGATCGAGTCGAGCTCGTTGACGAAGTCGAAGAACGCAAACAGCCCCAGAAACGCCACCATCACCAGCGCGGTGGCGGCTGCTATCTCACGCGCGATATACGCTGCAAGGACCCGGCTCACGCGCGCGCCCTCCAGAATGGCGATACCGCCAGACGTCGGTAGAACATCAGCGCAAGCACGCAGACGACGATCAGGTGCGGCAACACCACGGCGAGCCCGAACTGCACGCGCCCCTGCGTCACCCACGCCTCGCTGACGCTGATGATGTTGCTATACACAAGAAAGGCGAGAATGGCGAAGATGAGGTTTGTGCTTCTGCCGGCACGTGGATTGACGAAGGACAGCGGTATCGCGAGCACGGCAAGCAGTAACGCAGCGACCGGAAGTCCGATGCGCCCGGCCAGTTCGCCCAGGTTCCGCTTGCTCGGTTGCGCAAGCAAGTCACGAGTCGGCGTCGCCTTGGCACGGACCGTGGGACTGACCGCTTCGCGCTCTTCGATGAGTACCTCGTAGCGCTCGAACTCCACAACGCGGAATCCGGCGGTTCCCGGCACTCCGTCATAGCGGCGCCCATGCTCCAGAATCACGAAGCGGTCTCCTCGGTCATCGACGATCACCGAGCCGGTCGCCGAGGCGATCAGCGTGAGGCGCCCCGCCTCCTCGGAGCTGACGAACACGTTGCGCAGCCGCCCGTCTTCGGCCGCGCCGGTTTCGACAAAGAACACCCTCGTACCGCCGGCGGATTCACGAAAGATGCCGGGTGCCACGCGGGTGGTATCGTCCCGCTGCTCGAGTGCCGAGCGATAGGCTTCGCTTTGCATGTTCGCCCAGGGCGTCACCATCAGCGTGAGAACGCCGATGACAACGACCACCGGAATCGCGAACTGGAGCACCGGACGAATGAAGGCGGTCAGCGGCAAGCCTGCCGCGAACCACACAACCATTTCGGAATCGCGGTAGCTCCGGGACAAGGGCAGCAGCACCGCTATGAAAAGCGTCAGTGCCAGCACGATCGGAAGCTGAGCCAGCGCACCAAAACCAATCAGCGCAACCACCGCATCCGGCGGCACCCGCCCGCCTGCTGCCTGACCGAGCAGACGGATGAGCACCATCGTCACGAGAATGGCGAAAAGTGCGACGAACACGCCCGCAGCCGCATGGCGAAACTCGCGTCGTATTGCGCGGCGAAAAATCATTGCGTGGGTAGCCAGCCGGACAAGAGGTAGAACAGCGCTTTTTGACTGTGCCGGGACCGAAGGGCCATAATCGACGCTCGTCCCGCGCTGGACATCGTTCAAGGAGTAGCCGTGGAATTTACCATAAAGACCGCACGCCCGGAGAAGCTCAAGACCGGAACCCTCGCCATACTCACCTTCGCCGACGGCGACCTCGTGGGGGCAGCGGCCGCGCTGGACAGCGCCAGTGACGGTCGCCTGGTGCGGCTCATCGCGCGCGGAGATCTCGAGGCGCGTGCAGGCGCGACCCTGGTGATCCCGGAGTTGCCGGGTGCCGCTGCCCAGCGCGTGCTGGTCGCGAGTCTCGGCAAGCGCGAGGAGTTCAAGGAGAAGTCCTGGCGCGATGCAATCGTGGCCGTTGCAAAAGCACTGGCAAGCGGCCCCGCCGGCGAGGCGGCGGTATGTGTTGACGAAATCGAGTTGGGTGGTCGCGACCTTGAATGGATGCTTCAGCAAGCGACAAGAGCCATCGCGGACGGCAGCTATCGCTTCGACACGACCAAGTCGGCAAAGAATGGGGGATCGAAGAAGGGCGCTTCCAAGCTCACCCTGGTGACCGCACAGAAAGCCTCCGAGGGAATGAAACGGGCTGTCGAGCACGGCAGCGCGGTCGCCCAAGGCATGGCGCTCGCACGCGAACTGGGCAACCTGCCCGGGAATATCTGCACGCCGAGCCACCTTGCCGAAACCGCGGTCGGTCTCGGCAAGCAGTTCAAGTTCAAGGTCGAGGTGCTCGAGCGCAAGGATATGGAAAAGCTCGGCATGGGCTCGCTGCTATCGGTCGCCAAAGGCTCGGAACAGCCGCCCAAGTTCATCGTCATGCACTACAAAGGCGGGAAGGCCCGCAAGGCACCGATCGTTCTGGTCGGCAAGGGCATCACCTTCGACACCGGCGGCATATCGCTCAAGCCTGCTGCCGAGATGGACGAGATGAAGTTCGACATGTGCGGCGCGGCTGGCGTGCTCGGCACCTTCAAGGCACTCGCCACGATGCAGCTCCCGCTCAACGTCGTGGGCATCATCCCGGCCACCGAGAACATGCCGGGCGGACGGGCGAGCAAGCCGGGCGACGTGGTGACCTCCATGAGCGGCCAGACCATCGAGGTGCTCAACACCGACGCCGAAGGCCGGCTCATCCTGTGCGACGCGCTGACCTATGCCGAGCGCTTCAAGCCGGAGTGCGTGATCGACCTGGCCACCCTCACCGGAGCCTGCGTCGTCGCCCTTGGCAAGATCCCGAGCGGACTGCTCGCCAACGACGACGCGCTCGCGCAGGAGCTGCTCGCCTGCGGTCAACGCTCCGGCGACCGCGCCTGGCAACTGCCGCTGTGGGACGAATACCAGGAGCTGTTGAAGAGCAATTTTGCCGACATGGCCAACATCGGCGGTCGCTACGGCGGCACCATCACCGCGGCGTGCTTCCTGTCCCGTTTCGCCAAGACCTACAAGTGGGCCCACCTCGACATTGCCGGCACCGCCTGGTTGTCCGGTGAGGCGAAGGGCGCGACCGGTCGCCCGGTGCCGTTGCTGAGCGAGTTCCTGATTCAGCGCGCGGCATCATAAGAAGGCCGTCACCATGACGAGCGTCCAGTTCTACCACAACGCGGCCAACCCGCTGGCGCTCGCCTGTGAACTGGTCGCTCGCGCCTACGCGAGCGGCCGCCGCATCGCGGTCAGGACGGCCGACGCGGCAAGTGCGAAGCACCTTGACGACGCGCTGTGGACCTTCCAGCCCGGCGGCTTCATCCCGCATGTGCAACTCGGCACGCCACTCAGCCGCGAGACACCTGTCGTCGTCGCACACGCTCAAACCGCCAGCGACTGGCCACACCACGACCTGCTCTTCAATCTCGCGAACGACGCCCCGGCTGACTTCTGCGAGTTCCGCACGGTGGTCGAGATCGTTGGCCAGGGCGATGACGACCGATTCGCGGCCCGTGCCCGCTGGATGCATTACAAGTCGCAAGGAGCTGAGATGAAGGCCTTCGATGCCGTTCTCAGGGAACGAATATGAGCAACCAAAAGTACCCTGATTTCGGCAGCCATCCCGATGCGGACCTGGCAGAGGCCGACGCACTGCTGATGAAAGCCGACGCGTTGCTGCGACGTCATCGCTTCGGGGGAACGGAGCCGTCGCCTGCAACCATCGACGACGATCTTCCCATCCTCACCGAGATCGTCGAAGACCTCCCTCCCGTACCGACCCCGAGCGCGGTAACGGCTCACGCCGATCTGGCCGAGCAACTCGTCGAACTCGACACCGAGCTCAACCGTGAGATCGAGGCCTGGTTCGCGAACGAACTGCCTGAATTGCTCGCCGTCGAGCTCGAGATCCTGTCGAGGCAGCTCCGCGAGAAGGCGTTGGCCCATCTGCGTGCGACGCTGTTGCCGATGCTCTCGGCGCGAATCGCACGTCGTCTGGATGACGCCGCGAGCGCGCATCTGGAAACACCCGAAGCGCCTGACGACAAGTAGTCGCCCGAAGCCCGGAGGCCCACAGGACCGCAGTCAGAACTCAGACTGAGGCCATCGACTCCGCGTGTGCGCGCACCAGCGTGGCCCAGTCCTCACTCTTCAGCACGTGCTGACGACGAGCCAACTGCTCTAGGTCATGGTCGGCGGCAAGACGTCGTGTCAGGCGCGGACGCATTTTCTCCAGATCGATCAGCGCTGCCTGAGGACGCTCTCCGTCCCAGCGCACCATGATGTGTTTGCCGTAGAGCGAGCTGTGCTGCAGGCGTGCGCCATGGAGGCGTCCCAGTATCCGACCGACCTCGCTGGCGAGCGCAGCCCTGTGGGTCGGATCGAGATCATGCTGGTCGTCCAGTGCCCTGAACCCGACGAGTTCTTCAGTGACGAGCACCGCTTCGACACCTTCGGGCGTGCGTCTGACATCGTGAAAAACCGGCGCAGGCGCGGGCACCCCCAGCTCTCGCAGGCGGTGGAGGTACGACCACTCCCGGCTCGCGGTCGGCCAGCCGAGAGGATGACGCCAGGTGCGGCACATGTGGTTGCGCTGTCGCTTGACGTACAGGATGCGCTCACCGTCAGGCACCCGCATCATGCCACTCCAGCCATTGCGGCGCTCGTTGGGAGGCTCCACCCACTCACCCGGGGCAGACCACCAGTAGGCGAAATCGCCCTTCGTCATATCCGTCCTCACTCTCGTCGGTGCCGAATCTTACCCCGAAACAATCAGCGGTCGGAGCACGAGTCGGCTCCCCTCATCCGCTATAATTCGGGGTTTGCCTCAATCGCCTCAGAGCACACAATGGAACTTGCCAAAAGCTTCGAACCCGCCGAGATCGAGTCCCGCTGGTACCCCGACTGGGAGAACCGCGGCTACTTCGACGCCGGCCTCGACAAGTCGCGCTCCGACGCCTTCTGCATTCTGCTGCCGCCGCCCAATGTCACCGGGACGCTGCACATGGGGCACGGCTTCAACCAGACCATCATGGATGCGCTCACCCGCTACCATCGCATGCGCGGTTTCAACACGCTCTGGCAACCGGGCACCGACCACGCGGGTATCGCGACGCAGATCGTCGTCGAGCGCCAGCTCGACGCCAAGGGCGTTTCACGCCATGACCTCGGTCGCGAGAAGTTCCTCGAGAAAGTGTGGGAGTGGAAGGCCTACTCCGGCGGCACGATCACCAGCCAGATGCGTCGCATGGGCACCTCGCCGGACTGGAAGCGCGAACGCTTCACGATGGACGAGGGCCTGTCCAGCACCGTCACCGAAACCTTCGTGCGGCTTTACGATGAAGGCCTGATCTATCGCGGCAAGCGACTGGTGAACTGGGATCCGAAGCTCGGCACCGCCGTCTCCGACCTCGAAGTCGTCTCCGAAGAAGAAGACGGCTTTCTCTGGCACATCACCTATCCCTTCAGCGAAGGCCCGATCGACGGCCTGAAGGGTCTCACCGTGGCCACCACCCGGCCTGAAACCATGCTCGGCGACGTCGCGGTGATGGTTCATCCCGAAGACGAGCGCTACGCCCACCTGATCGGCAAGACCGTGCGCCTGCCCCTGTGCAACCGCGACATCCCGATCATCGCTGACGACTACGTCGATCGCGAATTCGGCACCGGCTGCGTCAAGGTCACTCCGGCTCACGACTTCAACGACTACGCGGTCGGCCTGCGCCACGGTCTGGACATGATCGTGATTCTCAAGCTCGACGGCAGCGTTCCGGCCCAGGCCGAGCGTTTCGGCACCGACGGTCATTCGCGCGGCACGGTGAGCATGCCGGAAAATCTTGCAGGCCTGGACCGCTTCACGGCCCGTGAAGCGGTGGTCGCCATGCTCGAAGCCGAGGGCGCACTGGACAGCGTCAAGCCGCACAAACTGATGGTGCCGCGCGGCGACCGTACCAATGTCGTCATCGAGCCGATGCTCACCGACCAGTGGTTCGTCGCCATGAGCAAGTCTGGCGCCGACGGCAAGAGCATCACCGAGAAGGCGCTGGAGTGCGTCGCCTCGGGCGAGATTCGTTTCTATCCCGAGAACTGGGTCAACACCTACAACCAGTGGCTGAACAACATCCAGGACTGGTGCATCTCGCGTCAGCTGTGGTGGGGCCACCGGATTCCGGCCTGGTACGACGCACTGGAGAACGTCTACGTCGCCACCTCCGAGGACGACGCGCAAAGCCAGTTCGCGCGACGCATCTCGGAGATGGAAGACAACGCCCATCATGCCGAGCAGCAGGGCCGCAGCGACGAAGCCGGCAACATCCGCATGCTGGTGGCCGACCTCAAGAGCAAGGGCTTGCGTCGCGACGAGGACGTGCTCGACACCTGGTACTCGTCCGCCCTGTGGCCGTTCTCGACACTGGACTGGACCCCGGAATGGCCGGCGAAGTCCAACGACGCGCTGGATCTATACCTGCCCTCCTCGGTGCTGGTCACCGGCTTCGACATCATCTTCTTCTGGGTCGCGCGCATGGTCATGATGACCAAGCAGATCACCGGCAAGATCCCGTTCAGGCATGTGTATGTGCATGGGCTGATCCGTGATGCCGAAGGCCAGAAGATGTCGAAGTCCAAGGGTAACGTGCTCGACCCCATCGACCTCATCGACGGCATCGCGCTCGACAAGCTCATCGAGAAACGCACCTTCGGTCTGATGAACCCCAAGGACGCGCAGAAGATCGAGAAGAAGACCCGCAAGGAGTTCCCGGACGGCATTCCGGCCTTCGGCACCGACGCCCTGCGCTTCACCTTCTCGTCGCTCGCCACGCCGGGACGCGACATCAAGTTCGACCTTCAGCGCTGCGAAGGCTACCGCAACTTCTGCAACAAGCTTTGGAACGCAACCCGCTACGTGCTCATGAACACCGAGGGCCAGGACTGCGGCTTCGGGAAAGAGGATGCACCCGCCTGTTGCTCACCGGATTACCTCGACTTTTCCTTCGCCGACCGCTGGATCGTGTCCCGGTTGCAGCGCTGCGAGGCCGAGGTCGCCCGGCAGTTCGAGGACTACCGCTTCGACCTTGTCTCCAAGGCAATCTACGAGTTCGTGTGGGACGAATACTGCGACTGGTATCTGGAACTGGCCAAGGTACAGCTGCAGAACGGCAACGAGGCGCAGCAGCGTGCCACCCGCCGCACCTTGCTGCGAGTACTCGAGGCGGTCCTGCGACTCGCCCACCCGCTGATTCCGTTCATCACTGAAGAACTGTGGCAGACGGTGGCACCCATGGCCGGGCGCAAGCGCACCGAGTCGATCATGCTCGCCCCCTACCCGGTGGCTGAGCCCGGCAAGATCGACCCAGCGTCCGAGAGCCGCATCGCAGCGCTCAAGGCGATGGTGCACAGCTGCCGCAACCTGCGCAGCGAGATGAACATCCCGCCGTCACAGCGCATGCCATTGGTGATTGCGGGCGCCCAGGACAATCTCTCGGCGTTCGTTCCTTACCTGATCGGCCTTGCCCGCCTGTCCGAGGTTGAGATCGTCGACGCGATCTCAGAGGACGAGCTTGCGCCGGTATCCGTCGTCGGCGAATGCAAGCTCATGCTGCGAGTCGAGATCGACGTCGCAGCCGAGCGCGAACGCCTTGGCAAGGAGATCACCCGCCTCGAGAATGAGATCCGCAAGGCCGAAGGCAAGCTCGCCAACGCCAGCTTCGTCGACCGTGCACCGCCCGAGGTCGTGCAGCAGGAACGCGACCGTCTCGCAGCATTCACCGCCACCGCGCAGGGGCTCAAGCCTCAGCTGGAAAGGCTCGCAAAACACTGAGCGGGCACAGCCAGCAAAAAGGCCACCCTAATCGGGTGGCCTTTTTGCTGGGCTGATCGTGCTCGCAATGCGTCTGGTCGACCCCTCACTTACGCTTCAGTAAGAACTCGAACGCCTTGTCCGCCGTCTCGCCCTGTTGCATCAGTTCGTTGCCAGTCTGACGCGCGAATGCCTGGAAATCCTTCACCGAGCCTGGATCAGTCGCCAGAACCCTAAGGGTCTGCCCAGTCTCCATTTCAGCCAGTGCCTTCTTCGCACGCAGGATAGGCAGCGGGCAGTTCAGACCGCGGGCATCGACTTCCTTGTCAGCATTCATTTCTTGCTTGTCCTGTCTGTTGGTGATTGCCGCCATTTTAGCGTGAACGTCACGTTCGCAATGCAGTGCGCTCACACCCCCCATATGCAACTGCCCTTTCCATCCCGTGCGAATCGTCACACTGGGCACGATTCAATGCAAGCGGATGACGCAGGGCACGTCTCGCCTCTGGTAGTCTGCACCACGATGCTTAGGTTCGACTTCTAGCATCGACATATCCACTGCAGCACATGAATGGCGGGTGTCCAGGCGAGCCACTTGAGGGCCAGGTTCATGAACGAAAGATGTGGGGAGTGTATCGAGCGGAGACAGCTCAATCTGATTCAGCGAGTAGGCCGTGTCGGCTACTGGGAGTTCGACCCAGCCTGCGACGATGTCGTCCTGCCAGCGGTATCCCGCGAGTTGCTGCGCGCACTTGGTCTCAGGCCGCTGGACCGCGACGCCTCGCCGTGGAGCGTACTGGTCGAGGGAGAATTCCGGCG
>NZ_WTVM01000036.1 GCF_012910885.1 Azoarcus taiwanensis
ATCTGCTCACTGCGCACGCCGGCCAGCGCCCACGCATCGGCGATCACCTCACGCTGCCCGAGCACGGAGGGCGCGGTATAGCCGACTTTCTGGCTGCCGTCGTTGTTGATGGCGCTGCCCAGTACGACCGCCACGACCGGATCGCCGTCGCGCAGCGCATCGGACAGGCGCCGCAGCACCACGGCCGCCACGCCATTGCCGCCATAGGTGCCCTGGGCCTGCGCATCGAACGGGCGGCAATGCCCATCGGGCGAGAAGATCATGCCCTGCTGGTACAAATAGCCGCTCACCTGCGGGAAGGAGACGGCCACACCACCAGCGATGGCCATGTCGCATTCGCCGGATCTCAGGCTCTCGCATGCCAGGTGGGTGGCGACCAATGAACTGGAGCAGGCCGTCTGCACGGACAGGGCCGGGCCGCGAAGATCCAGCTTGTAGGCGGCGCGCGTCGCCACGTAGTCCTTGTCATTGGCCATCAGGGACTGCAGGCTGCGCACGTGCGCCACTTCGGCGATGTTGATCGCCTCGCGCCCTGGGTAGGTGCTGATTCGGGCGGAGCCGAACACGCCGGTCTTGTGTGGCACCGCTCGGGGTGCATAGCCAGCGTGCTCCAGCGCGTGCCAGGCCATCTGCAGGAACAGCCGCTGCTGCGGGTCGAGCAGTTCGGCTTCCTGGCGGGAGTAGCCGAACAGCTCGGCGTCGAAAGCCTCGGCGTCGGGCACCACGGTTCCACGCGGCACAAAGGCCGGATCGTCGATGACCGATGCCGGAATCCCGGCATCCAGCAGTTCCTGCCGCGAAAACTGCCGACTGCATTCACGCCCGGCCAGCAGGTTGGCCCAATAGGCGTCGCTGTCGGCCGCGTCCGGGAACCGGCTGGCATGACCGATCACCGCGATCGGCTCGCAGTCGGGATAGTGCTGCTTCAAGCGTTCTTCGATATTCATGATGTCTCCCCGCGCCGACGTTGCGCACGCGCCCTGCGCTGCGCCAGCAGTTCGCGGCGCTCGTCCCCGGGCGTTGCGGTGTCATTCGTCGTGTTCGATCTGCCGTGCAGGTGCGCTGCCAGTGCCAGCGGCGTGGCCTGGGCAAACAAGTCGGTGACCAGCAGGCCGGTGTGGCCCGTCTGGGTCAGGTGCACATGCAACTGAACCAATTTCAGGGACGTGGCGCCTGCATCGAAAAAGGACTGGCGAGGCTGGATCGGCCTCCCGACCACCAGCTCGAAATGCCGGCACAGTGCTTGCACCAAGGTGTCATCGGCCCGCAGTGGCGTGGCCGTGGCTGACGGTTCGACAGCACGCCGCGCAGGTGCGTGATCTGCGCTCCGCGACATCCCCTCAAGGCGAGGCACCAGTGCCTGCAATGGCTGATCCCAGGCCGCGTCTTCGCTTGCCAGCCGCTGCAACAACGAGACGTAGCGGTCGAAGGCGGCCTGAATCTGCTGCGGTTCGAACAGCTCCTGCACGTAATCCCAGTTGAAGCGCAACTCGCCCTCGGACTCGTACACCTGGTGGTCGAGCCAGACCTGGGGGGTGTGCGACAAGCCCCAGCGTGGCTTCATCCAGGACGCATGGGCGAGGAAGCGATCCTGTTCGAAGCCCAGGGCGCTGGTGAACACCACGGGCATGGCGGCAGCCGCCTGTCCAGCGCGCCGGGCCAGTTGGCGCATGACTTGAATGGCCGAAACATCGCGATGCAACAGATCCTGGCGCAGGCGTTGCTGCAAGCCCTGGGCGCTGCTGCGCCAGTCCGCGGTCGGTTGCCAGGCCAGCAGCAGCAACGTCGTGAAGTCGCCCAGTACCTGCTCGATCTGCGGGTGCAGCGGCTCGCGGTCGAACAGGGTGAGGTTCAGGCTCAGCTCGTCGTGGCCGGCCCAGGCCGACAAGGTGGCGGCATAGGCCGAAAGCAGCAATGCCGACGGGGTCAAACCTTCGGCACGCGCACGCGCCTTGAGCGCCTCCCACTGCGGGGCGGCGAGCCTGGCGGACAGTCGCGCGAAGTGCGGCAGGCCCACGTCGCCCGGGTCGCAGCGCAATGGCAGGCGCGGGGCCGGCGGCAGATGATCCAGGCGGCGCGCCCAGTACGCCAACGAGACGTCGTTGGTTGGCCGCTGCTGCACATGCTCCAGATAATCGCGGAAGCCAATCTCCAGCTCCGGCAGCGACTGCCCGGGATCGGTGTAGAGCTGTTCCAGTTCGGCAAGCAGGATCTGCATGCTCAGGCCATCGAGCATCAGGTTGTCCAGGCACACGAACAGGCTGGCCTTGGCGCCGCCATCGACCAGGGCGGCCTGAATGTCGAAAACGGGCCAGCGCGATGGATCGAGTACCTGCCGGGCCAGACGCTCGCGCAATGCCACGGCTTCCGGGGCGTCCAGGTCGGTCACCGGATGGCATGGCAGCCTGAAGTCCGGCACCTGCGGCAAAACCTGCTGCATGCCGTCGCGAACCACTGCCCGCAGGGTGTCGTGCCGGCTGACCAACCGATTCATGGCCCGCTCGAAGCGCGCGACATCCAGATCGCTCACCTCGAATTCGACGAAGAAATGCGAGCCGATCCCGCCCAGCGCGAACCCTGGCTGCCGCCCCACCAGATAGGCCTGCTGCACATCGGTCAGCGGGAAAGGCGCATAGCGGCGCGTGGGGTCGTGCCGCAGGCCTGGCGTACTGATGGTGTCGCCGCAACGCACGGTCTCGGCGAATGCCGCCAGCGTCGGGAAGTCGAACAGGTCGCCGAGCGCCGCCGAAAAGCCGCGCCGGTTCAGTTCCCCGATCAGGCGCGTCGCCAGCAAACTGTCCCCGCCCAGGCGGAAGAAATGACTGTCCCGGTAAAGGTGTTCCACCTTCAAGAGGTCGCGCCAGAGACTGGCCACAGCCTGTTCCGTGACACCCTGGGGCAGTTGCCGCTCGGCGCCGGCCTCGGGCGCGCCATGAGTGCAGTGCGCCAACAGGCCGCGGTGATCCACCTTGCCGTTGGCGGTCAATGGCAAGGCCTCCAGGAAGTACAGCCGTTGCGGCACCATGTAGCCTGGGAGCAGGCCGCGCAGTGCCCGGGCCAGCCGGTCGGCATCCGGCCTGAGCACTTCCTGCGGCGCACGGGACACCAGGCACTGCACATGCCCCAGCACCGCCTGGGCTTCGTTGCGCATTCCCTGTCTTGCCAACAGGTCCTGCCACCAGGGCGTCTCGTGCAGCCGGCGGGCCAGGCCTTCCTCGTGGCCGTCAGCCAGCAGCTCGGTGGAAACCAGCGCCAGGCACGAAACCCGATTCAGTTCCTGGACGAACACCATGGCCGAAGGTGCCGCCAGGGCCAGCACCGCCTGGACCCCGGCGTCGCCCACGCGGTGCAAGGCATTGTTGGCCCACACCAGATCGGCCTGATGCCGATCCTCCTGCGCCACGCCGGCATGCCAGCGCCGAACCTCGGCATGCGCATGCCGCTGCAACCGTTCCGTGGCGCGAAGCACCATCTCCGGCGAGTCATCCCACGCGGTATAAGCCACATCGCCCGCATCCAGGTGCCGGAGAAGCTGCTCCGCAGCCAGGCCGCTGCGTGCGCCGACCTCATGCAGCCGTACCGGACGGCCCAGCGTCTTCGCCAGCGTCCGGATCAGGTCGGCCAGCACCGCGATGGCCGCGTGCATGCCGGGGGAACGCAGCAGCAACTGCTCCGGTGCCCAGAATGGATGGTTCAGCAGCGTTCGCGCAGGCCGCTCACCACGGATGATCTGGGCCAGCGGCGCATGGTGCGTCAACAGCATGTTGGCCGCTTCCCGCAGCGGATGTTCGCCGCTCGGTTGCCAGGCCGGCGGCATGCTCTCCACCGGCGCATGGACGTCATCGTCCAGGCGCTGCAGGTAGCCCTGTCGATGCAGATGCTCCAGCCAACGCGCCACCAGGCCGGCCCACTGCGGCTGCGCGCCGTACTCCGCCATCACGCCCTGCGCGGTGACGCGGCCGGTCAGATTCACCCCTTGCCGCATCAGGTGCTCGTACAGGAAGCCGGCCACGAGGCGTGCCATATCCGTTTCGTGATCCGCCTCGGCCGGCCCCGCATGCCAGGCCTCGCCTAGCAGCAGCGCGGCGTAGTCCGCGGGCAGCGACGGGGCGCCGGGCTGCGGACTGGACAGCGCCGTTCCCTGCGGCACCACGAAGCCCACCAGGGCTTTTTCGCGCTCTCCCACGGCCAGCGCCACCGCGCTCTTGACGCCCTCGACCCGCAACAGGGCCGCTTCGATCTCGCCAAGCTCGATGCGGTAGCCGCCCACCTTGACCTGCTTGTCACGACGGCCAAGGAATTCCAACCGGCCGTCCGGCCAGTAGCAGCCCATGTCGCCGGTGCGATACCAGCGCTCGCCTTGCCAGCTCACGAATTGCTGCGCCGTGCGCTCCGGGTCGTTGAAATAGCCCAGCGCCACGCCTTCGCCGCCAATCCACAGCTCGCCCGGAACCCAGTCCGGGCAATCGCGGCCTTGTGCATCGGCCACGCGGTACTTCTGCCGCGCCAACGGATAGCCGTAGGGAATGGATCGCCAATGCGGCGGCACGGAATCCACGTCGAAGACGTTGGACCAGATGGACGCCTCGGTCGCACCACCCATGGCCACGAACTTCCCATCCGGGCGAAACGCGCGGTAGCGGCCGGGCAAGTCCAGGCCGATCCAGTCGCCGGAGAGCATCACCATGCGCAAGCGGGCGGGAGCCTGCAGCTCGAAACCCTCGGCATAGGTCAGCAGCATGTCCAGCAGCGCCGGAACCGTGTTCCAGACCGTCACGCCATGTCGCTCGATGACCTCGCACCAGCAGGCCGGGTCGCGTCGCTGGCCCTCGTCGACCAGCACCAGCGCACCGCCGGCCGAGAGCAGCCCGAAGATGTCGTACACCGACAGGTCGAAATGCAGCGCCGACAATGCCAGTACCCGGTCATCTGCCGAAACGGCGTAGCGCCGGTTCAACTCCACGCAGGTATTGAGCGCCCCACGGTGGGAAATGATCACGCCCTTGGGTGTGCCGGTGGAGCCCGACGTGTAGATGATGTAGGCCGGCTCGCGCGCATCGACCTGCACGGGATCGACCAGCGGGGCATGGTCCGCGGCCTCCTGCCAAGCCAGGAAGGTGACGCCGGCCACGACGTCGTCCAGGCCGTCGTCGCGGCATACCAGCACCAGCTTCGCCCCCGCGCCCTGGTAGATGGTGCGCCGCCGCTCCAACGGCTGATCCGGCGACACCGGCACATACACCGCACCCGCATGGAGAATGCCCAGCGCGGCTACGACCTGGCCGATGCCCTTGGACATGCTGATCGCCACCCGGTCGCCCGGTTGCACACCTTGCGCGGCCAATGCGCCGGCACAACGACGTGCCAGGGAGGCCAGCTCGGCGTAGGTCAATCGGCGCTCGCCATGCACCAGGGCCAAGGCATCCGGTCGCGTCCGCGCCTGCTGCCAGAAACCCTCGTGCAGCAATCCATCGGGCGCCGGTATATCGCCATGGGCATTGACCCGCTCGCGCACCGCCCGTTGCGCCTGCGGCATGGGATCGGGCAAGGGTTCCCGCCAGGCCTGCGGATGCGCCAGCAGGTGCCGCACCAGGCCCACGTAGGCCTGGAACATCGCTTCGAGCAGGCCGGTCGGGAACAGGGCCTCGTTGCTGTCCCATTGCAGGAACACCGAGCCGGCATGTTCGTAGGCCAGATGGTCGATCCAGACCTGCGGCGTTTGCGAAATCCCCCAGCCGGGAACGCCCAGGGTGCGCTCCACGTCCCGGCCGAACAGAGGGCGGCCCAGGTTGCTGGTGAACACCACCGGGGCGCCGTGGGGATAGGCGCCCGGCGTCTTGCGCAGTTCGCGCAGCAGTTCCACGCCCGACCAATGCCGATGCTCGTAGGCCTCGGTGAAGGTCTGCTGGTTGCCCCGTGCCAGCGTATCGAAACTCGATCCCTCGCCGGCGATGTCCAGCAGCAGGATGTTGGTGAAGTCGGCGATCATCCCGTCCACGGCGGGATGCAGCGGCTGGCGGTCGAACAGCGTCAGGTTCAGCAGCAGCCGTGGCTGGCTGCACCAGCGTGCCAGCACCGCGCCGAAGCAGGTCGCCAGCGCCATCGTCGGCGTCACGCCGCATTCGCCCGCCAGGCCCTGGAACCGCGCCCAGTCCTCGGCGGTGATTTCCACCCGCTGGCGCGAGATGCGAACCTGCTTGATCTGCGCCGGTTCGCAGGCCAGCGGCAACCGCGGTGCGTGCGGCAAACTGCCCGAGCGCTCCATCCAGAACGCCTTGGCCTGCTGGCGGGCCGCCTCGTTCTCCTGCGCCGCCTGGGCCAGATAGCTGCGGAAATCGTAGTCGCCGGGGATCGCCGGCAGGCACTCGCCGCGAACCAGCGCCGCCAGTTCATCGAACACCAGGCTGAAGCTCGCGGCATCGAGCACCAGCAGGTCGATGTCCGCGTGCAGGCGGTGATGCCCGTCGGGCAGCAAGCTGAGCTGGAAATCGAAGTTCTCGCCTTGCCCGACGGCCAGAACCCGGTGGCCATGACGCGCACGCATGGCCAGCAAGTGGGCCTCGCACTGGGCGGGCGAAGCGCTGCGCAGGTCGTGCAGCGTCAGGCCGCGCCAGCGGGTACCGGGGCGGCGTTGCTGGCGGCCATCATCCAGAAACGTCACCGTTAGCATGGGATGCCTTTCGACCAGCGCGCCGATGGCCTGCTCCAAGGCATCGGCATCCAGACCCTGGCCGTCGAACTCCTGGTACAGATGGCAGCCGACACCGCCCAGCGTCTGGTGGGGCGCCCGACCCACCAGGTAGGCGTGCTGCACGGGTGTCAGGTCGAAGGGGAGCCCATCGGCCATGGTCGGCCAGGCGCCAGCGGCGGGGGAGGCGGAACCGCTCGGCTCTGGGGATGCCGTCTGAGCAGCCGGCGCCGTAGCCGGGCAGTCCTGCAGCAACTGGCTCCACCCGCGCAAGGTGGGCTGCTGGTAGAGATCGCGCAATTTGATCTTGTGGCCGCGCCTGCGCAGTCGATGCATCCAGGCCATCAGGCGCATCGAATCCATGCCCAGTTTCAGGAGACTGGCGTCGGCATCAAATTGCCCGCTGGGTATCCCGAGGTCGGCGACGATCTCCTCACGAAGCGTCGCTTCGAAGTGTCCATTCAGTGGCGTGTCGTTTTGTCTCGCTTTCGTCACGAAAAACCCTCTTTTTATCTCCGCCTATCCTTGGATGCCCTCGATACTCGCGCCCAGGCGCTTACCTAGGCCGCGATCGAGCCTCCGCTAGCACATGCTGGTTGAGCACCAGCACCCCGTCTTCCGAAAGACTGCCGCCGTAAGTTGCACCTCTCAGTACATGTGGCTCTCAGTCTTGAAATTCAAATACAAATGAGATGTATTCGTATATTCAACTCAATGATTCCCAAATTCCGAAATCCGTGCTAACGGTTTCCGGAAAAAAATTGATGGATCAAGGATTTTTGTTGCAGCGCATCGCTACGATGGTTGAAGCGTTTCACGATGCATCATGATGGTCGCCATTGCCGCCATGGTGGGGGGCAAGCGTGGCGGCGCGTGGCCCGCACGGCCAGCGAGATTAGAGCAAGCACACCATAGAGGTGTCTTGGTGTGCGATGCGTGGGCTGATGCCCAGGGCGCATTGCTTGGGCGTGATGCCGGTGTGGCCGCGGAACATGCGGCTGAAGTGACTGAGGTTGGCGAAGCCGCAGCAGGCGGCGGTTTCTGTAACGCTGGTGCCGCGCTTGAGCATGGCAATCGCGGCGTTGAGCCGGATGCGCGTCAGGCAGGCATGCACCGCGCAGCCGTAGAGCGCCCGGAAGCCTTGCTGGAGGCGCTTTTCGTTCAGGCCCACGGCACGTGCCAGCGATTGCACCGTCCACTCCTGGGCGTAGTGCTTTTCCATCAGGGCGCGCGCCTCAATCAGCCGTTGCCGGTCGCTCGGCACGGGCAGCGGCATGTCGGCCTGCTCCAGGTTTTCCTGCACGAAGCAGGCGATGGCTTCCATGGCCTTGGCACGCAGGTACAGATCGCGGGACAGGCAAGGCCCGGCGTAGCTGCAGCCGAAGCCAAGCAGGCCGCAGGCAACACGTTGCAGCGTGCTGGAGGACGGCACCACGCCGAGGAAGGCATCGATATGCGACTGATCGCCTGACAGGGTGCGGGCGCGGCGGCGCAGCTCGTCCATGTTCAAGCCGGTCAGGTTGGCCATGGCGTCCGCCGGCATGTGGATGCTGACCAGGCGGAAGGCGCCGTCGGTCTGGCCATCGAGCACGTCCCAGCCGGAGGCGGCTTCGCCCGAGGCCATCAGGATGGTGAAGCCGGCGCTGACATCGACGACCGCGCCGTCGTCGAAGGCGGTTTGCATGTGCCCTTCGAGCAGAATGTTGACGCTGAAGGCGGCGGGGCCGGCGGCCTGGAAGGACCATTTGCCGCCGGGGCGGCCGCTGATGCAGCTGATGTAGAGGCCTTCGCTGGGCTGGTACATGTGCACGGCATGGCGCCAGTCTTCAGGCACGCCTTCAAGACCGTCTTCCTGCAGCTTGCTTGGATCTAGCGCTTGATCCGCACCCGGCTCCGCAATCCCCGACATAAATTTATCCTGAAAACATCAAATTTTTTCCGTAAACCGTTAGCGCAATTTGCCTGATTGACAAATCATAACGATTCTCATTATACGCCGAGGATGGGCTGCTGAACACCTGAAGTGATCATGTGAATTGCAGCGGACCGTCAAATAACCATTCGCCACGACGGCTATTCGAGCCGTGGATTCCGCATCGCATGTCAACGATTTCTTCCGCTTCACGCCGCCTGACGGCGGCCCGCGTGCTGCTGGCCATTGCCGGCATTTATATCAGCCAGACCATCGTCACGGCATTGACCACACAGGCGTTGCCGTCGTTGCTGCGCAGCGAGGGCGCTTCGCTGACGGTGGCAGGGCTGACCGCTCTGCTGTGGGTGCCGTGGGGCGTCCGCTTTCTCTGGGCGCCCTGGGTGGAGCGCATGCGCCTGCCGCCGGGGCGACTGGAGCGCCGCTCGCGCACGCTGGTGCTGACGGGGCAATGGATCATGGCGGCCATCTTGGTGGGAATGGGGCTGGCAAGCTGGGCGGGCCATTTTTCGCTGGACAGCTTTGCCGTGTGGCTGCTGGCCGGCCTGCTGCTGGCGGCGGTGGTTTCGGCCAGCACCGACGTGGCGTGCGATGGCTTCACGGTGGAGCAGCTTGCCGGGCAGCGGCGCGGCTGGGGCAACGTGGCGCAGGTGGGCGGCAGCTATGTCGGCGCCATGCTCGGTGCCGGGGGCTTCCTTCTGGTGGCGGGCAAGGCGGGCTGGCCTGCGGCGCTGGTGGCCGCGGGCCTGGCCATCGTGCTGTTGGGGCTGCCGATGCTGCTGTTGCGCGAGCCGCCGCGCGACCAAGCGCTGGCCGTCGATCATCGGCCCGGGCTGCTGCATGCCTTGCGCCGCCCGCAGGTGCGCACGGGGCTGCTGCTGATGCTGCTGTCCAGCGTGGGGGTGCGGCTGACGCTGGGCATGTTCGGCCCGTTCATGCTGGATCGCGGCATGAGCCTGGAACAGGTGGGCTGGCTGTTCGGTTCGCTGCATATCGGCGCGGGGCTGACCGGCGCGGTGCTGGGCGGCGTGCTGGTGCGGGCCGCGCCGGGCTGGCGCGCGGTGTGGATCGCCGTCGGCCTCAAGGCCGGCGTGCTGCTGGCCCTGGCGCTGGCGGCGCCGGCCGCTTCGCTGACGGTCTTGACGATCCTGGTGGGGCTGACCTTCGCGGTGCTGGGTTGCGTCTGGGTGGCCCTGTACTCGGCCTTGATGAATCTGACCTCGCCGCTGCAGGCGGGCGTGGATTTCACGGTGTTCCAGAGTGCCGATGCGTTGCTGGCCATGGCGGGCGGCGTGGCCGGCGGCTGGCTGGCCGAGCACCTGGGCTATCACTTCTGTTTTGGCCTGGCGGCGGCGCTGTCGGTGATTGCCACCGGGGTGGTGTGGCGTCATGCGCGTCTGGAGCGCCTGGAAAACGGCGTGGCTGCGTCCGCCCAAGGAGCCGTGCATGTCGGATAGGCAAGGCGCTGGAGCCAGTACCGGGGTCTGGGCCGTCATGCGGCCCGTGCAAGGCCAGATCCGGTTCGCCATGGTGTTGGCCGGGCTGGCTGCGGCCTGTGCGCTTGGCGCGCTGGCCGTGCTGGCGTGGGCGGTGGCCGCCCTGCTGGCCGAACCGGGCCGGTGGCCCTGGCTGCCGCTGGGCCTGGCGGCGGCGCTGACGGTGCTGGCCTTCGTCTTGCGGCTGTCGGCGTTCAATCAGTCGCACTACGCCGCCTTCCGCCTGGAAACCCGGCTGCGCACCGATCTGGCCGGGCATCTGGCGCGCGTGCCGCTGGGCTATGTGCAGCAGATCGGCTCCGGCGCGCTGACCAAGGTGATGATGGACGACGTGAAGGCGCTGCACGTGTTCGTGGCCGACAGCACGCCCTTGTACGCGCGGGCGTATGTGTCGCCGGTGCTCACCTTCGTGCTGCTGTGGTGGCTGGACTGGCGCCTGGCGCTGGTGGCCACGGCGGTGCTGGCGGTCGGCGTGGCGGTGGTGTCGCTGGCCATGCGCGGCAGCGGCCAGATGATGCAGCGTTACCACGCCGCTGGCGAGAACGTGAGCAAGGCGGTCGTCGAGTACGTGCAGGCGATGCCGGTGGTGCGCACCTTCGATACCGGCACGACCACGTTCCACCGCTACCAGCGTGCGCTCGATGCGTTCATGGATGTGGTGTTGCAGTGGTACCGAATGGCGGGGTTTTCCTCGCGCCTGTCGGTGGCGATCCTCAATCCGCTGCCGACGCTGGCGGTGCTGGTGTGGCTGGGCGGCTGGCTGATCAGCCACGACACGCTGGATGCCGCCACCTGGCTGGCCGTGCTGCTGGTTGGCACCGGCATGGCCGAATCGCTGCTGCCGCTGATGTCGCTCAAGCATCTGGTGGCCAAGACGCAGATGAGCATCCACCGCATCCAGGAGGTGATGGCCGAGCCGGAGCTGCCCGAGCCGGATATGGTCCAGGCCAAGTTTCCCAAGGATGCCAGTGTGCGTTTCGAGGCGGTGGATTTCCGCTACACGGCGGACGGCGAGCTGGTATTGCGGGACGTGAGCTTTGATGTGCCGCCGGGCAGTGTGACGGCGCTGGTGGGGCCGTCCGGTGCGGGCAAGACCACGGTGGCGCGGCTGATCCCGCGCTTCTGGGATGTCAGCGCCGGGCGCATTCTGGTGGGCGGCGTGGATGTGCGGCAGATGCAGCCCGACGTGCTGATGCGGCATGTGGCGTTCGTGTTCCAGGACACCTTTCTGTTTGCCGACACCATCGCCAACAACATCCGCCTGGGCGCTGAAGGCGCGACGATGGATGAGGTGATCGCCGCCGCGCGCGCCGCCCAGGCGCACGAGTTCATCGAGCGGCTGCCGCAGGGTTACGACACGCCGGTCGGCGAACGGGGGGTGTTCCTCTCCGGCGGGCAGCGCCAGCGCATCACCATCGCCCGCGCCATCCTGCAGAACCGGCCCATCCTGGTACTGGACGAAGCGACCGCCTTCGCCGACCCGGAGAACGAGGCCGCGCTGGTGGCGGCGCTCTCGAACCTGATGCGGGGCAAGACGGTGCTGATGGTGGCGCACCGGCTCTCCACGATTCGCGATGCGGACCAGATTCTGGTGTTCGACCAGGGGCGGCTGGCCGAGCGTGGCCGGCACGGTGCCTTGGTGGCGCAGGGCGGCGTGTATGCGCGGCTGTGGAACAGCTATGAGCAGGCGCAGGACTGGGCCTTGATGGGAGCACGGGCATGAGCATTCCAGACCCCGGCCACCGCATCACGCCCCTGCGCGAGACCTGGCGGCAGTTGATGGCCAGCGCCCGCAGCCGCGCGCCCAGGCTGCGCGCCAGCCTGATCGGCCTGGCCCTGGCCGCCATCGCGCAGGGCCTGGCGCTGGCCTGCCTGATGCCGCTCTTCCAGGCCCTGATACCGCGCGCCAGTTGGCAGGCGGCGCTGCCCTGGCTGCTGGCGATGACGGGGCTGATGCTGGCCAGCACGGTCATCCGCTGGTGGGCGCAGGGCTTCGACTATCGCGGCGACATGGTGCGCAACACGCATGAGCTGCGTTCCGAGCTGGGCGCGCAGTTGCGCCGCATTCCGCTGGAGGTGCTGCAGGACAAGCGCGCCGGTGGTGTCAACGCGACCTTGCTGGGGAACGTGGACGAGACGCTCAGCTACATCCTGACGATCGCCAACATGATGGCCACCGCCCTGCTGACGCCGGTGACGGTGGCGCTGGCGGCGCTGTATTTCGACTGGCGCATGGGTGTGGTGCTGCTGCTGGTGTTCCCACTGCTGATTCCGCTATACCGTTGGCGTCGTCCCGCCTACGGGCGCGGCATGCGCATCCTGGCCGATGCCAACGAGCGCACCAGTTCGGACATTCTTGAATACGCCCAGGGGCTGCCGGTGCTGCGCGCGACCTGCTGCACGGGCGAAAAGGCGCAGCGCCTGCAGGCCAGCTTCACGCACCTGGAAAAAATCCAGACCATCGGCCAGCGCAAAGGCGCCAAGCCCAACCTGATCCTGGCGACGGTGATGGAGCTGGCGATCCTGCTGGTGGTGTTCCTGGGGGCTTGGTTCGTCGCGCAGGGCTCGCTGGATATCGCCGTGCTGGCGGCGCTGATGGTGATCGTCGTGCGCTTTGGCGAACCGCTGGCGACATTCGTGCTGTATTCCAAGGTGATCGACCTGATCGAGGCGGCGCTGGGCAAGATCGATGCCTTGCTGGCCATCGAGCCTCTGCCGCAGCAGGCGTCGACCGGCATGCCGGGCGAGTTCTCGATTGGCTTCATCGGCGTGGAGTTCGCCTACGCCGGACAGCCGCAGAGCACATTGAAGGGCTTCAGCGCGCAATTGCCCGCCCGCCGGATGAGCGCGCTGGTGGGGCCGTCGGGTTCGGGCAAGACCACGGTGACGCGGCTGCTGATGCGGCATGCCGACCCCCAGGCGGGGCGAGTGCTGATCGGCGGCGTGGACATCCGCACCCTGTCGCCGGAGCAGCTCAACGGCTTGATCTCGGTGGTGTTCCAGGACGTGTACCTGTTCGACGACACCATCCTGGCCAATATCCGGATGGCCCGGCCGGACGCCAGCGACGAGGAAGTGGAAGCGGCCGCTCGTGCCGCCTACTGCCACGAGTTCATTACTCGCCTGCCCGAGGGCTACCGGACGCGGGTGGGCGACATCGGCGGAAGGCTCTCGGGCGGCGAGCGCCAGCGCATCAGCATCGCCCGCGCCATGCTCAAGAACGCGCCCATCGTCGTCCTCGACGAGCCGACCGCGGCGCTGGACACCGAAAGCGAAGTGGCCGTGCAGCGCGCCATCGACGCCCTGGTGCGCGAGCGCACGGTGATCGTGATTGCGCACCGGCTGTCCACCATTGCCGCCGCCGACCAGATTCTGGTGATCGACGAGGGCCGCGTGGTCGAGTCAGGCCGGCACGCCGAGCTGCTGGCCGGCAATGGCCGCTATGCGCGGATGTGGCAGGCCCAGCAGAGCGTCAAGCATTGGCGCGTGGGGGAAACATGATGAATCAAGAATATTCGGGCCGTTGGGCGAAGCCCATGCCGCTTTCCCCAATGCGCGAACGCCACGGCGATGCCCGCGTCCGTGCAAATCGCCTCGGGCAGGTATGCCGCCATTGCCGCACCGGGCTTTCCCCAGCCGCAGCCCCCCTCCTGCTGCAAGACGCGGCTTGCTCATATGGAGAGGCTGGCACATCTGCCAGCCGAGGCCGAGCGAGTGCCCTGAAAAGAGGGAGCACTCGCATCATCAATCAATGTTCAAAACATGGTTTGCCATGACACAAAGTAAGGAGGAATCTTTGACCATGCGTTTCCAACTCAGTGTCTTTAGTATTGCGCTGCTTTCCATCCATGCCGTCTCATGGATGAATGACGCTCACGCACAAAGTGCGTCGCGAACCGACGATGGACTCGCCGTTCTTGCCCCTGTGGTCGTCTCGGCCAGCAAGCGCGGCGAAACCTTGGAACAGCTCAATGGCGCAGCCAGTGTGGCCGACCGCATAGCCCTGGATGATGCCCAGGTGAGTTCGACCTTGGAGCTGGATCGGGTCTTTCCCGAGTTGTACATGTCGCACAGCGCGACATTCCTGTTCCCGATCATTACGCTGCGCGGCGTGACGTCGGCGCAGGATTTCTACAACCCGGCGCTGACGGTGTATGTGGATGGCGTGCCGCAACTGCCGACCTTTGCCGCCCAATCCCTGCTGGGCGTCGAGCAGGTGGAGTTGCTCAAGGGGCCGCAAGGTACGCTGTATGGCAAGAGCGCCCAGGGCGGCGTGCTCAATATCGTCTCTCGCAAGCCGGGCAACACGCCCGAATTCGCTGCCCGCGCCGGGGTATCGAGTCGGGACGGCTATCAGTTGCAGGTCGAGGGTTCCGGCCCACTGGTCGAGGATCTGCTGTATGGCTCGGTCTCTCTGCTGGGCAATGATGTCAATGGTGACTTGCGCAGCGATGTCATCGGCAGCGATCAGTTGGGAGGCGTGCGTTCGCGCGCCGGCAATGTCAAGCTGCGCCTGGCCCCGGCCGGCAGTCCATGGGAGGTGGGGCTGAGCGCCGGCCGCGATTGCGCCACGGGCGATCAGGAAGCCTATACGCTGTTCGACGACTACAAGTCCCGCAGGGCTTATGTGCTGCCCAACCTGCCGGAAGCCTACCGTGATTTTCACCAGCGGCGCTGCGCCAACAGCGTCGCCGTCAATGGTCAGTATGACTTCGGCATCTGGCGCTTGAGCGCCATTGCCAGCAGCCAGCGGGTGCACACAGAACGCCAATGGCCGCTGGACGCGTATTTCCCGCAGTTCTCCGAGCACTGGAAGCAGAATACCCAGGAATTGCGCCTGTCGACACGTTCGCCGCAACAGGGCGAGGCGTCTTCCCGTGCCTGGGATGCGGTGTTCGGCCTCTACCGGCAAGAGGTGGACATGTCGCGCGGCTACCAGTTCGACATGGTGCTGCCCAGTCTTTTCCGGGTCATGGATTCGTCGTCTGGCAACCGCAGCGAAGCACTGGCGGCCTACGGCGACGTGACTTGGCACCTGAGCCCCAAGGCCGACATCACCACGGGGCTGCGCGTTACCCGGGACGAGGCCAGAACCCGCTTCCAGGGCGACATGATGGGCAGTACCTTCCAGGGACAGGCATCCAGCGACCAGACGACGTGGCTCGGCCACCTGGCGACAGGCTACCAGTTCAGCCCCAATTGGCGCGGCTACGTCAATGTGGCGCAGGGTTACAAGCCGCTGGGCTACAACCTGGCGCCATCGAGCATGGACGATGCCGCCGGGTATGGCCGCGAACGCTCGATCAGCTACGAGGCGGGCATGCGCTATGCCGGAAACGACATGCGCGCCAGCATCGCCCTCTACCGGGTGGACAGCAAGGACGTGCAGCTCTACGGCGATGGCGACATGGGCAACCAGACGCTGAGAAACGTGGGCGATACCCGCTCGGTGGGCGTGGAGTTCAACGCCGAGTGGGATGTCACCCGGCAATGGACGCTTAGCGCGGGAGGCTTCATCAATGACGCGACCTTCCGCCGCTTCGAGGATTCCAGCGCCTGCACCGGCTGCACGCACAACGATGTGCCGATGGCGCCCAAGTATGGCCTGACGCTGGGCGTCAAGGGCAATGTACCCGTGGGCAACACCGTCTTGCGGCCGCAGTTGACCGTGCGCCGCACGGGGGCGCATTACTTCGACAGCGCCAATACCCTGCGCCAGGGTGCGTACACCGTGGTGGATGTGGGCTTGGGCTGGCAGCCAACCCGCAATCTGGAATTGATGCTCTACGCGCAGAACCTGACGGATCAGGATTATCGAACCTATGGCTTCTCCTACGGTGCCACGGGCAACTTCGCGCAGATTGCGCCGGGCCGGACAGTAGGCGTGACAGCGACCTACCTGTACTGAATGCACCATGAGAAACAAGCTGACGACGAGACACTGGATGCCCCATGGATCGCACCCAAACCCTCGACCATCAAAGCGGTGACGCTCGGGAGACCTTGCCGATGCCGCACGGCATGGTTCCCTCGAAGTGGAAGACGTACTTTGCCCGGGCGCTGACCATCCTGGCTGGTGCTCTGGTAGTCGTCTTCTTCGTGGCACTGACGCTTGTGTTGTTGCTATTGGCAATAACGGAACTCATCGGCTGACTATGTAGCGCCCCTTCATCCAGCTTGGCGCCGTGGAGGCGAAACGACATGACTCAAGACAACGCGAACTCGGTGACAGTCGGCGGCGAGCCCCTGGTTAGCGCGGCCCGCTTCAACATCAAGCCGCTGATGGCGGCCTACATGACCTGCACCATGGCCATGATGGCGTTCGTGTCCCTGATCGGCCCGATCGCGCGATCGCTGCATTTGGCCCCCTGGCAGGCCGGCGCGGTGGTCACCGTGGGAGGCGTGTTGTGGATGCTGCTGTCGCGGCCCTGGGGAGCGTTGAGTGATCGGCGTGGGCGGCGAACGGTTCTCCTTGCGGGAGTGGGCGGCTTCATGCTCGCCTACTGGGCCATGTGCATCCTGCTGATCGTATCGTTGCGGGTGCTGCCTGCGGCGGGTCTGGTGTTTGCCGGGCTGCTCGTCAGCCGCGGGGCTGTCGGTGCGTTCTTCGCCGCGATCCCGGCGGCGGGCCAGGCGCTGGTGGCCGATCACGTCGCTCCCGGTGAGCGCGCCGGTGCCATGGCTTCGCTTGGCGCGGCCAATGGCGTTGGACTGGTCGTGGGGCCGGCACTCGCTGCCGCGCTGGCCCAGTATGGCCTGGGTTTGCCGCTCTACGTGACGGCCGCATTGCCCTTGCTGGCGATCGGCATCCTGTGGCGCCTGCTGCCGCGCAATGAGCGGATATCCGGCACGGCTTCGGCTGCTCTGGGCCTGGGCGATGCACGGCTGCGCCGGCCGATGATCGTCGCCTTCGCCGCCATGTTCAGTGTCGCGATCGGTCAGATCACGGTGGGGTTCTTTGCCATCGATCGGCTGCAGTTGGAGCCTGAACCAGCCGCCCGAGCCGCAGGGCTGGCACTGACTCTGGTCGGAGTCGGCCTGATCGTCGCCCAGTTGATCGTGCGCAAGCTGCACTGGTCGCCGCAACGGCTGATCCGTATCGGCGCCCTGGTCAGTGCGGCTGGCTTCGGTGCGGTTTCTCTGGTGTCGACGCAATGGGCATTGATGGTGTGCTTCTTCTTTGCGGCCGCCGGCATGGGCTGGGTGTTTCCGGCCTTCTCGGCGATGGCCGCGAATGCGGTGCAGCCTCACGAACAGGGCGCGGCCGCTGGGTCGGTGGGCGCTGCCCAAGGGCTGGGGATCGTGCTCGGGCCGTTGGCGGGCAGTCTGTTGTACGAGCTTGGCCCTGGAATTCCCTATTTGCTGGTTGGTGGTCTGCTGGTACTGGTTGCACTGTTGACGTCGGGCGGTTCCTTGCGCAGGTGACTCCGTGGAATACTGGCTCCAGGTATCACGGTCAGCATGCTGCACCCCTATCCCATGAATTGAGATGTCAACAGAAGATCAGAAGCCATTGACGATGGCCAGCCTGCCACAGAAAAGCCTTGAATTATTTGATCGAGCTTGGAGCGCAAATTGGGCCTTGAGGCTCGTGTGTCTCGTATTGTTTCTGGATATGGCAATGATGCTGCGTACGGATCGAGGGCTGTGGCAATGGTCTCCAGGCGACATGGCGCTGCTGAGCGATGTCGGTTGGGTTGCGCTCGTCATCGTCATTTTCAGTCTGGCTGTCGCCATCGTCATTCCTGCTGTACTGGTCGTGCTCCGTCAGATTGGCGCGCATCTCGTGTATTGGCTTTCGTCGCTTGTCCCAGCAGAGCGGTCCCATCAGCTTCCCTATCAGCGTCCGCTGGGGTATGCGCCTGCGCATGCCCTGCGTGATCTCGCCTTGCGCGAGAAAGATGAATTCCTGTACCGACGTTACGAAGAACACCTTCAATCGAAGGACGCAGCGAATGTCACCAAGCAACAGGTGGGGGAATTTACTGCCGCCGCCATGCTGATGTCGCTGCTGGATTGGCTCGTGTCTGCTTGGGTGCCCGCCCGCGTTGGATTGATACCGGCGATCTATGGCCACATGGGCGAATGGGGTTCCATCGTCGTCGCGATGGTCATCTTCTGTGCTGGCGCCATCCTGAAGTGGGCGTGGTTCGCCCCCTGGGAGCCGGATCTGATCTATTACCCGCCATTGGATCTGGCTTTGCGGGACAAGGAACGTGACGCACGGGAATGCGGGAAAGGCCACTGATCGAATTGATGATCGGCTCCTTTACACGAGACGCAGATAGGGGTTGTTCGGCGGGACTTCATCGAACAGGCATTGCGGCTCCTTGATCAAGTAGCCATGCAGGCGCCTGGTCTTGCGTGGCCCGGTGACTTCGCAGGTCCAGATGTTCAGGCCGTTGGCCTGCTTGCGATGCAGTTGCAGCTTCTCGAAACGCTTCTGCACCCATTGCCAGTCGTCAATGTTCTCTTGCCGGGCCAGTGCTGCGATGTGCGGGTGCTCCTGGGCGTAGCGCTGGAACACGCCAGGGCTGACGAGATAGACGGTGCGATCGACGGTATGCACCAGCGCCTTGGCGTCGTTGATGATCAGCCGGCGGGCGCTGACGCCAGCCCGCAACCACGCCATGAACTGCGTGCCGGAGGGCCTGCCGTCGGACGCTGTGTCCGGTGTCGGCTCGGTGGGCTGTCCGGATGTGCCCGCCTGCTGCGGGGGCGAGGCTTTGGCTGCTGTGTGCGTGGCGCTGGCCGGCAATTCGCTGGCCGACGCAGCGTCGGCGCCAAACATCGACAGCAGGTCGGCAACGGGATCGGCCATCGCTGGTGAGGGCGTTTCAAGGGACGGCTGCGCTGCGATGGCCGCAAATGCCGGTGCAGGTGAAGACGTATCCTCATGCATGGTGCCGCGCACATCCTCCGCAGGCGCAATGTCTTCGACCGTCACCGTGCCGGCAAAGGGCGCGGGTCGCTCTCCGGCCTCCCAGATCAGCGCGGGCGACAGGCGCAGGAAAGTGAAGCTGTGGCTCCAGCCCGTGTCACTGGCGACGGTCGCCTTCCAGATGGCCTTGCCATCCTGGGTCGGCAGCGCGATACCGTGGTCCTGCAATACCGTGAAGACGGCGGTGTTGTTCGACGGAATGCCGTCGATGCCCTGGGACAGCAGGTGAGCGCGGAGTTTGTCGGAGACCGTCTTGCTGACAAGCCACAGGGCATCCTCGGTGAGCCAGCCATCGGAGGCTTCGGGCTGGTTCAGCTTCAACTGTTCCTTGAGCAGGTAGCGCAGCCCGTCCAGCAGTTTGCGCTGCAGCGCGTGCCTGGGCGCGGCCAGGGCACGGGCCGGATCGCCGCCCAGTTCCTGGGCCACGGAAGCCCGGTCGGCTTGCACGACAAGTTCGCCCAGCACGCCCGCATGCTCGTACTGTCCGGCCAGGACATAAAGCAGTGGTGCCCACAGGGACGGATAACCGCTGAGCCAGTCCAGGACATCGCGATCGAGCAGTTGCCGGTAGAGCAAACCTGTCGCGGCGCTGTGCAGGCGGTACTCGCGATCGTCGCGGTAGCGGAAGCGGTACGGCTGGCGCAGAGGGCCGTGCCAGGGGTGCCAGATCGAGCCGTCGACCAGTTCGACGTGCAGATCGACGGCGAGCTTGCCGATGTCGTGCAGCAAGGCCGCGTAGGCGACGGCGGCAGTCCAGGCTTCGGACTGTGCTGCCTGATCCTCGGGGCTGGCGCCAATGGGCAATAGATGGGACTGCCGCAGCTTGAGCGCATAGGCGACGATTTCCAGGCCGTGGTCGAGCATGCCGCCTGGGTAGGCATGGTGGTGCGCCTCGGAGGCCGGGAAGACCTGGACCAACTCCGCGTAGCGTTCGAGGGGGGCGCGGTACAGGGTGGCGAACTGCTTGCGCGACAGAGATGTGCGCTGCCAGATGTGTTCCAGCAGCTTCTGCCGGCGTGGTGTCGCCAAGAGCGACGCGGCCGACTGCGGCAGTGTCAACCCTTTCGAGGGGGAAGTGGCCGGTGCTGGCGGCGGAGCGGCAGTAGCCGGGGGCCGCTTTCGCTGGAACAGGGAGAGCATGCGGGTGTCCTGGTGACGGGCCGGCCGGGAGGCCTTTTGGCCTTTTCGGGTAGGGCCTTTCCCCTTGCGCCCCGTTCCCTTGCCATTTCAGCCCTTTGACCGTTACAGCCTTTGGATATAGAGCGGCGAGCATTGATCGTCCACAACCAATCCGGGGTTCAACAAGGCCGGATTGATGCGGGAAGGCTCACTATTGCCGTCCTACGATGGAGGTACATGGTTGAACGCTGAAGAGCCCAATGAAACCTCATATGGACGAAGTAAGGAAGTTTCCTTACAATGCAGGCATTGCTATCAGGAGAGCCGCCATGCCTGCCATTCACGAAGTTGCCACGCTGACATCCAAGGGGCAGATCACGCTCCCCAAGTCCATCCGCCAGGCGCTTGGTGCCGATACCGGCAGCAAGCTCGCGTTCGAGCTTCGAGGCAGTGAAGTGGTCGTGACCCGCGCCGATGCGGAGCACGAGGACCCGGCCATTGCCGCGTTCCTGGCCTTGCTGGCACGCGACATTGAAGCAGGCCGGAATGTTCGCGGTCTGCCCGAGGATCTGGCTCGCACGATGCTGGAGCACGCGGGCCACAAGGTGGACCTGGGCGATGATTTCGATGAGGACGTGGAAATCTGATGCAACAGCATGGCTGGACACTGCTGTTCCACGACAACCTGATCGAGCAGATGATGAAGCTGCGCGCGGCTGTGTTGCGCGCCCAAGAGAATGATCCGGACGGGTTCGGGTCCAATGCCAACGTCAAGTTCTTCCGGGCCTTGGTCCAGTTGATACAAGACGTGGTGCCGAGTGATCCGGCACGCGACGAATACCGTCAGGGCAATACCATGGGACCGGACTATCGGCACTGGCGGCGGGCCAAGCTCGGAAGGCGCTACCGGCTGTTCTTCCGGTACGACTCCAAGGCGAAGGTTATCGTGTATGCCTGGGTGAACGACGAGCAGACTTTGCGCTCATCGGGTAGCAAGTCGGACCCCTACGCAGTGTTCGAGAAAATGCTCGGACGTGGAAATCCGCCAGACGACTGGAGCGCATTGGTCGAGGCAAGCAAACCGGATTGGAGCAAACTGGAATAGGCATTCCTCATGTAGCAGGAGACGACCATGAACACCACGACCCGCACCAGCACCGCAGAACGCCTCGGCCGCGCCATTGGCCGGGGATGGCGTGCCTACGTACGCGGCGAGCGCCGGGTGTCGAACTGGCTGGTCTCGAAGGGCGTGCCGCGTGCTGGCGGCGCTGCGCTGCTGTGGGCTACCAAGCTGATCGCGGTGGCGCTGCTGTTCTACGTTGCCTCGTGGATAGCGGTTTTGTTCCTGCTTGGTATTGTTGCGGCATGGCTGGGGGGTAATTCGGCCGACCATGACGACCGCTGGACACAACAGGATGAACTGCGCAACGGCGAGGCGGGCTTCGGTCTGTATTCATCCGGCGGCCACCGGATCGACCCTCATGATCCGAACGATCCTTTCAACGACTGAGTTTCGATCAGCGCATCACAAGGCTTTGCCGGCCACCTTGTTCACTCCTGAGCCTGCGCCGTCCCGGGCTTCCTTGGAGCCGACAGTCAGGTTCTGTGCGATAACCCCGGCTTTAATCCCCACCCATCCCAGGGACGCAACCCAGAACGTCGGCAAAACCAGGAACATGGTCCCCATGACGAAGTTCAGCAGCATGTCGCCGAAGGCGTTGTTCAGCCCCACCAGCGGATCGAAATTGCTGTGCGGCCGGTTCCAGCCCCAACCCCATCCATAGAGCGCATCCAGGATGGTGCTATCGA
This sequence comes from Azoarcus taiwanensis, assembly GCF_012910885.1. Lineage (GTDB taxonomy): Bacteria > Pseudomonadota > Gammaproteobacteria > Burkholderiales > Rhodocyclaceae > Azoarcus_F > Azoarcus_F taiwanensis. Next base: position 21,984 of record NZ_WTVM01000036.1, read on the forward strand.
TCCAGCGTGCGAGCTGGAACCAGAAATCGACGAAGAACAGCGCAAACTGCACGACGCTGACGGTGACGACCGTCTTCAGGTCGTAGGTGCCCACGACCAGTACCAGCGGGATGCAGATCACGAGTGCCATCTTGAGCAGCGCCAGCACCATCGGTAGCGCCTGCCGCACCACGTCCATTGCCGGGAAAGCCGCGATACCCCCGACGGCCATCCCCACGTCGCCAGCCGCGCGCGTCACGATGTTCGGCAAGGTCTTGTCGATCTGGCCACCATAGTCCGTATAGACGCTGCCACGATTGAGCTTCTGCTGCCGCGGCGACGCGATCGCACGGATCACCGAATCGTCCACTTCGGTGCGGCTCAGGAAACCCGCCCAGCCCGCCAGCCGCGTGAGCAGGGTCGGGTCCACCTGGCCCAGCAGCCGTGCCCGCAGGCCGTTGCTGGCGTCAGCCCACCATTGCCGGCAGGTCGGGTAGCCGCCGCCGCTGGCCACCTGCGCAAGCCCTGCGTCGCGGGTGCTGTCGTAGGGCCAGTCGTCGCGCGGCATGCTAGAGCGATAGCTGTCGTAATAGCCCGCCGTGTCGGTGAAGAAGCGTGAGCCGATCCAGGTCACGTCGTGCATCTGTTCCTCATCAAGGTTCGGCCGCTGCATGAACAGCTTCGCACGGGCAGGGCCGTAGCAATCATGCGAGAAATCCGCGACCTCTTGAGCCAGCACGGGATCGTCGATGCGCGTGGCGTCGATCTCCATGCGCATCTGCCGCTGATCGGTGCCGCAGGGAATCGCCGCCACCGACGCCCCGGTGACCGCGCGCGATAGCGTGTGCATGAAAGCCCACCAGACCGGCACCTTCGCCGACTGGTTGTTGAGGGTGGAGAACGACTGCGACCAGCCCGTGTCGGTCGGCTGCGGCACGTTGACCTGGCACTGGGCCGAGCGCGAGCTGTCGTACTGGATGGTGTTGAGATCCACATCGATGAACGGGATGCCAGCGAACATCACCACCACGATGGCGACAAAGACCCGGTTCTCGATGCGGGCTGCCGAAAGCACACCCTTGTTGCCCTCGTCCGCACCTTCCGAGCGGGCCTTGAGCCACTCCTGCACGATGATCGCCACGAAAGGCAGCGCGAAGACGCCGCTGGACACCAACACGGCCCAGATGCCGTTATGGACGATCCACGAAACCAGCGTCAGGTAGTACTCCAGGTAGTCGGTTGTGAAGAGCGTCATGGCCCGAATCCCCCCTCAGCCCTGCATCCACTGGCTGGCTTCCAGCGCCACGATGGCCACGACGCCCGCGATTTCGCTGCGCATCAGGTGCCGCCGTGCCTGCACACCTGCGCCTTCCTGGTCTTCGCGCGCCAGCAGCCGGCGGCGCATCCAGACCCAGCCATAGGCCGTCGCCCCGTACAGGCACAGCCGCCAGATGAAGAAGTACCCTGCGGCGGCGGCCAGCCAACGCTCCCAGCCCGCCACGCTGCCGACCAGGTAGATGCCGGCGATGTTGGCCCCCACCGCGGCGACGACGATGATCACCGTCCACAGCAGCGTCTTCGCCGCGCGCCGGCTGAACAGCCAGCGCAAGGGGCGCCAGCTCATGCGCACCGCGCTCATGGCCGGCCTCCCGGATTGCCCTTCTGCAACTGGTCGAGGCGGTTGGGCACCGGGTCGCCTTCGTAGATGCCGCGTGAGCCGGCCGCACGCGTTCCGTGGCGCTGGATGATAGCCATGGGTGAGTTGTTCGCCAGCTCGCGGCGCAGTTCCAGCTCGGTCTTGAGGTTGCGGATCTCCCGGTCGAGCGTGTCGCTCTCGTGGTTCACGGCCTCGACCGCCAACTTGTTGGCCGCGACATTGGGCTCCTTCTTGCCAGTCAGCAGCGTGCGCTGGAGTAGCAACGCCTTCTCCAGCACCGACGCCAACGCCACTTCGGATGCAAGGCGCCGCGCCAGCAGGTCCCGGTCCGGCTCGTCGCGCAGCGCCTCGATGACCCCGCGCGTGATCGGCAGCGATGCGCTGCCGGCCTGGCGCAGGTTCTCCGGCGTGGTGTTCTTGGCCTTGGTGATCAGCTCTTGCAGCGCCTGCAGCTTGGCGTCGTATTCCTCCTGGATCAGCGGCGTCAAGCCCACCCCGGGCACCGTCTCGGTCTTTGTGCAGGCCTCACACGTGCGCTGCTCTTTCTCGCCCAGCACCCGCGTGGCCCATTCGACGGCCTGCTGCGGCGAGGTCCATGTCTGGCAGGACAGGCTGGCGCAACTGGCAGTGGAGATGGCTGATGTATCGGTCACGCCGCGGCCGTTGACCAGGTTGTAGCCCGCACGGGTCACGTCACCGACGATCCTGATCGCGGCCTGGCCGGAACCGCCGGCATTGCTGCCCCCGACCCAGGGCACGCCGTCGTTGCCCCGGCGGCTTTCAGCCTGCTCGATGGCTGACACCGCGTCCGTGCTCGACACCGCATCGCGCAACGCCAGACCTTCGGCCATCTGGCTCCAGCCGAGCTGGCCCCCAGCGGCATCGGCCATCCGCTCGGCCATGGCGCGGCATGTCAGCTTGGAACGGTCGAAATCCAGCCGCGCTTGCAGCACGCCATTTGTAAGAAGATTATACAAACCGGGATCGGCTCGCTGGATGATCAGCGCAGGCAATGACGCCACGGCGCTGGTCGCGTTCTGGATCACGTTGCTCATGATCTGCTGGAAGCCGTTCGTGATGCCGTTGAGCTGGTTGCGTAGGGTGGTCTGGATGCTCATGTCGCCGCAGATCAGGTTGCTGTTCCAGCCCACACCGACACCGATCGAGCGCATGCCAGCAGCACGCCCCATGGAGACCGCGCTGCCACCGCCGATGGAATACATGACGTCATCGCCGATGACGGTGCCGCTGTTCTGGAATCCCACCTGTGCCCAGGCCACGCCACAACCCAAGGCAAGCGCCGCAGCCAGTGCTGCAGGACGCACCATGCAGTATGCCGAGTTGCAGATATTCGTCGATGCTGAACGCCTCATCGCCGCACCCTCATAGGAAATCGACACTGCCGAGGAACACTTGGCCCCTGCGCTCGCAGCAGGCATAGGGCCGCCACAGCGCCCACGCGTAATCACCTTGCTGGGCCTGGGTCAGGAAGCCGCTGCGCGGGAATACCGTGCAGGACGAAGACAGGACAGGGGTAAGTTCCTGCCACTTGCCGGTCGAGGCATCGCCCTCCATCAGAGCACCCGCAGGCCAGTAGCCGTCGCGGGAAGTGGCGAGCAAAGGCTGGTAGACGTGCAATTGGCCGCGCCGCGTGACAACATCGCCCGCACGCTGGGCCACCACGGCACCGGCCTTGTGGTCATCGGGCTGGTGCAGGAAACCGCCACGCGGGTAGACGGCTCCCCACAGGTTCAGGGTCGTGCGCGCGCCGATCTCGCGCATGCCGGGGATCAACGCCTCCGGGTAAGCCATCTCGGGGACGTTGTAGCGCCAGGCCAGCGTGTCCAGAGTGCTGAGCAGGTACGGCATGAACGCCGTGCCCGCACCCGCGCAGAAGTAGCCCGAGGACGAGACGAACCGGTTGAACACTTCGGCGCCGGGGTGGCCGATGACGTCGGCGTTCTTGAAGCGTGCGAGATTGTTTTCGTGACCTTCGTTGGTCGTACCGTCGCCGCCGGCCTCGGCCGTTGGGCTGGGCATGCTCATGGCCCGCACTTCGACCCAGGGGTTCGCGCCCGTGTTCGAGTAGGACGAAACGACGGCGTCGGGGATGTAGTGGCGCACCTTCACGGACGTGCGCACCGTGCAGCCGCCCCAGGTGCAGTACAGCCAATAGCAAATCCCCACGACCCGGTATTCCAGGCAGTCCGGCGACATAACGGACGAAACGATGGTGGCGGTGTTCAGGGCATAGCTGCCCGTGGCGCTGAGCAGCAGCACGGAGGCGACAGCGGCTCGCGCGCGCCGCAGCAGACTGAATGGGCGGTTCATGGCGCTGCCCTCCGGTGCTGTTCGATGCGCGCGATGGCGCGGGCCACGTCCGCCTCGCCGTAAACCACGTAGCGCTGATCCACCACGACGGCCGGAATGGTGGTGATGCCCAGGCTCCAGGCGTCGGCAACGCCCTGGTAAGCGGATGCGATGCGGCGCTGGAGGTCAGCCCCCCCTTGGTTCAGCCGACCCTTGACGATGGCCGTCGCCTGCTCGGCATTGGCGGGCAGTTGCGCGGACAGCTCGGCTTCGATAAGGGACGCTTCGTCCAGCTCGATCAACCGCTCGCCGCCCATGGTCTTGACCGGATGGTGGCTATCGGTGACCACCACCACATCGGCGGCGTAGCTTGCCGGGCTGAAGACCGCCAGCGACGCCGGTAGTGCAACGGCCAGACCGAGGGTTCGCCAGCCTGATGCGAATCTGGAAAAGGATGCCGACATGTCGCATGCCCTGAGAGTTGATCAGGGCCATAGTCAACCGCCGAACCCGATCCGGCCCCAACAAACAATCCGCACCGCGAGCTACCCGCATACCTGCTTGCCGGGCCGAAAGGAACGCGGGAGCCGAAGCTCCCGCTGTGGATGACAAGAACGGCGAGGAAGCATCGCTACAGCAGACCAGACTCCGCGAAGGAATACGGCTTGCCACGGCCGATGACGATGTGGTCCAGCACGCGCACATCGATGAGCGCCAGAGAAGCTTGCAGCCTCTGGGTCAGTGCGCAGTCCGCGCTCGATGGTTTGGTGGAACCCGAGGGATGCTGGTGCGCGAAAACGACCGCTGCGGCATTCAGGTCCAGCGCACGGCGCACGATGGTGCGCGGATGCACGGTGGCCGAATCGATCGTGCCTCTGAACAAGGGTTCGCAGGCCAGCACTTGGTGCTGCGTGTTCATGAAGACAACGACGAACAGCTCGTCGGGCTCGGCGACCAGTTTCAGGCGCAGATAGTCTCGAACCGCAGAGGGGTTGTTGAGGCTGGGCTCGACTGTGAACACCCGCTTCTCCAGCAGCGCGATGGCTTTCCGGATGATCCGGTCCTCATGCGGGGCGGTGATGACGGGAAGAGACTCCACGCAGGAGCCGTTGGCGACGAAAGACATGGCGAACCTCCAGAGGGTGAGAACGGAGGACGCCTCCTGGGGAGGGCAAGCCCTCCTGGGGATGGGAACAGCGAGACAAGGTGCATCCACCACCGCCACAGCGGTGATTGTTCGCAGCCAGGATGCGAAGCGAACGGGTCGCGGTCAGCGCAGAGGACTGCGCCGTAGCCTTGAAGACCAGGGCTACCTGGGCATGTCGCCGAGGACGTCGGCAGGCATCTCGGTGATGGGAGCGACAGCGGGTTCTTCGCTGGCCAGCATGTCCATGGCCGACAGCAAGGCATCGCCTTCGACCGGGCCTTGCAGCAGGATGGTCTTGCCGGTCCGGCGATCCTGCAACCGCAGCGATGGCGTGGCAGTCACACCGCTTTTCATGGCCTCGGCGGCCTGTGCCTGGATGACGGCGTCGGGCCGCCCGCTTGCCACGCACTGTTCGATGGTCGGCGTGAGATCGGGGTAGCGTGCGTCATGATCGGCCAGCGGGAGATGGTTCCAGCGCAGGTCGATGTCCGGGTTTTCGGCCACCCAGCGCTTGAGCACCGGGTAGTAGGCGCGGCAGAACGGGCATTCGAGGTCGGCATGGAAGGTCAGCGCGAAGCGCCCGTCTGGATTGCCCCGTCGCCAAGGCGGGCCAGCCACCTGACGGGGTTCGCCAGGCGTCGAGGGCGATGGTTCCGACACGCCAGGCGACCAGGCCATGAAGACGATCAGCAATGACGCGGCCAGCCCCGCGACAAGAAACCATGACCTGCGTGGCCACCAGCGCCGGGGGAACGTCTGCAACTCGATCGGGGTGGAGGAACGTTTCGGCTTCATGGCGTGCTCCGGCAGCTATTGCGGCAAATCCAGTGCGGGCGACTCGATGCCACGCGCCTGATCAATCTTCTGGGCCACCTTGAAAGCCGCTTCAAGTTCGGTGCAGTGGTGTCTCTGCATGAGCTGGTAGCGTTCGGCCTTCTCCTCGGGTTCGGTCTGCGCCAATGCCAGGTAGAGACTCGGCGGCACCGCCCTGAAGAGCACCTCCATCGACTTGGACAGAATCACGCCTTCGGTGAACTTCCCGGCTTCCTTGCGTGCCGACAGCATCAGCGCCTTCTGCGCAGGCGTTAGCTCGCGAAAGCGCGCGATCTTCTCGACCTCATCGGGTGGCATTGAAAGGCATACCCACCATTCGATCATAGATAGCATGGGTTCCGCGGCGCGCGGCAGGTCGTCAATGTTCTGCGTGGCGAGCCAGAACCAGGCCCCCAACTTGCGCCACATCTTGGTGATCTTGACCACGTAGGGCGCGAGCAGCGGATTTTTTGTGATGATGTGACCTTCGTCGGTCACATTGATGATTGGGCGGCCAAGGTATTGATCGCGTTCGGCGATGTTGTTGACGGTGCTGATGAGCGAGATGTAGGCGATCGACAACTGCGCGTTGTAGCCCTCACGGGCGTAGGTCGCCAGATCGACCAGGGTGATGTCAGCCTCCGGCCACGGGGTGCCAGGCCGATCGAACATCTCGCCGTCGCTGCCTTGGCAGAACATATCCATCGCGTCCGCCATCTCCAGCAGTCGCACGCGTCGCATTTCGGGCAGCGTGGGGTCCTGGCCGCGAGTGCGCAGCGCATCGCGCACATCGCGCGTGAGCACCGTGCGGCTCTCGCCGCCTTCGCCGTGGCAGCGCTGAGCCGCTTCGAGGATGCACTGGCGGATCAGCGAGCGGTCGGCCCGCGTCATGCGAGCTTCTTCCTTCTCTTCGCCGCCGGTGATCATCAGCCGCGCGGTGATCTCCAGTTCGCCCAGAACGTCGCGCTGCTCGTCCGCCTCGGCGGCTGCAGCTTGCGGTGGTTGGTCGTCATCCAGCGCGTCGGCGTCGAGCGTCTGCACGGCGCTGGGCGTTTCGATCAGCCGGCGTGCGTCCGCGAACGGCGCCAGGGTGATGCCCGAGCCGGGCGCCAGCTTGACGCGGTTGACCGTGAGGCCGAGCTTGCGGGCGAATTCGCTGAACAAGCCGAAGCTGTTCCCGGCTTCGACAATGAAGAGGCGTGGCCGGTAGATCGCCGTAACCTGGTTGAGCAGGTTGTTGAGCGTGGCGGACTTGCCCGAGCCGGTCGGGCCGAACAGGAACAGGTGGGCATTCATCTGCCGATCCAGCCTGTTCAGCGGATCGAAGGTAATCGTTCCGCCACCGCGATTGAACATCGTGATGCCGGGATGCCCTGTACCCTGGGCGCGCCCCCACACCGGCGACAGGTTCGCGACGTGCTGCGCGAACATCAATTGCGTGTACCACTTGCGCCGATCCTGGCCGGGGTTGTAGCAGCACGGCAACCAGCGCAGATAGCTGTTGAGCGGAGCCACTTCGTCGTCTTCGCGCACCGGCTGCAGGCCGGCGTTGAGCATGACGGTGGCCAGGTCCAGACCCCGCCGGTCCAACTCGGCTTCGTCGCGCCCTCGCAGGTAAAACGCCAGCGTGCCGCGATAGAGCTTGTGGGCGCTGCCGATGAGCGATCGGGCCTCCTGCACGTCCCTGAGCGTCTGCTCGGACGCCAGGGTTTCGCCCACGGCCTTCTTCGCCAGGTGGTTCAGATCCGATTCGAGAACGTCCTGCGGCGTGACGACCATCGTCAGGGACATCACCGTGTCTTCCGGCATCTGATCGAACAGCGTGTTGATGGCATCGCCCTTGCGGGTTTCGCCGGTCAGGTGGCCGGTGCCGGGCGGCATGCGCAGCCGGTCTGTGACCAGCACCCGGTGCGGCATACCGTCGAAGTGCCAGGTTCCGTGCGCCACGTCGGAGCGCGGCTGGCTGAAGAACAGCCTCTGGCTGAAGTCCCGTCCGCTCGCCAGTTCGATCTCGTCGGCTTCCGTTTCCTCAGGGTAGCCCGCCAATGCGTAGAAGCGCTCCCGGGCTTCCGCTCCAGGGCCGAGTAGCGTAGGACGGGGATTGAACCAGCGCAGCAGCCAGTCGTGCACATCGGCAGCATCCATGCGCCGCGCCTGGATGCCGGCGTTCGCCAGGCCGCCGCACAGACGGTCGCACACAATGCTCAGCATTTGCTCCGGTGTTTGGCCGCGTCGGCTGGCCTGGCCGGCGGCGCGGCGGTAGACCACCATCCGCACCCGCCGCGTCTGGCCGCGCCAGCGCAGGCGCGTGACCACCGTGTCCTCGAACAGGCCGCCAGGCTTGGCCACTGCGCGCAAGTGATGACTGAAGAAGCGCAGGTAAAACTCCGTGAACGCCGTGCCACGGGCGCGCGGCTGCACGTAGTCGCGCAGGGTCTGCATGTAGTGGTCGAAGCTGGGCTCGTCCTGGGCATACAACTGCACGACCCAGGGATTGTCATCCAGCTCGTCGAAGCTGTCCTGGAGCGCGTTCTCCAGCGCATCGCGAGCCTGCGCCAGCCAGGCCGGCTCGCGGCCCTCGGTGCCCAGCGGCACCAGCTCGAAGAAGGCGGCGACGGACTGGCCGTCTTCCAGCAGCATGGATTTCGACTCAGGAAGGAACTCGACCCAGGGCAGCAGTTCGACAAAGGACGGCGCGACGTCATACAACGCCTGCTCTTCAGCCACGGTCGCTGGCTTGCGCCCCTGAACCGCCGTGCCAGGCTCGGGAATACCCGCCTGCCGCAAGGCTTCGACATGGCGCTGCCAGCCATCGGCCTGTTCGTCGTCCCCGGTGCTGACAGCGGCGAGCTTGAGCCATGGGAGTTTCACGCGCATCAGTAGTCCTCCACGCGCTCGCCCGGCATGGCGTACTGCACGCGCTGGTACAGGGGGAAGACGGTCGTATAGCCCGGCACCGGAACGGGGTCGGTGCCAGCCAGGTGCGGATACACGTACATCACCAGGTCGGGGTTCGGCAGGCGCAGGAACTGGCGGTGGATCTCGTTGCGTGCGGTGCGCGTGTAACGCATCTGCTCGGCTGGTGCGGCCTGCACATCCGCATCGGTGAGCGGCCGGCGCAGGCTCTGGCGCGCATCGAGCAACTGGCGGCGCGCCACCTGGCCCGCACCGCCGATAGCGCCGTCCCCGGCGTTCTGGTTCCAGATGTCCATCATCGTGTTATCGCCGTGTGGCAGCAGCTTTTCCTTGCTGGTGGCGCAGCCGCCGAGCAGCGCAACGGCCACGACCAGCGCGAGTGTCTTAGTCAAGTTCGAGAGCATGGCTTTCTCCTGCGCGGTGATCGACCTTGCGGCCTTCGGGATCGAAGTCGATGGCGAGTGGTTTTTCGAGATGGACGGCGACCTTGGCGCCGGGCTGCACATAGACGGCGGCGAACGCCTGGCCATACAACTTGTTGACCCAATCGGCCATGTCGCGCACACCACCGGCCAGAATGCGGCCCATGGCCTCATTGCCCGAGATGCCAACGCTGCCGATGGAGCCGTCGGCACCCACATAGGACATCTGGCCGCTGTCGCTGTCGATCAAAGAGGCCACGCCGGCACCGGCCGCGGTGATCAGGGCCTGCGAGCCGAGGTACTGCTGGGCGTTGCTGCGCCGCTCGCCGCTGACGCACGGAATGCCGTAGGGATCGCTGATCCAGCCCAGCCCCCCGGTTTGGGAGTTCTGCTGCTGACTGTTCTGCTGGTTGCCGTTGCCGTCATCGGGGATGGTGCGAATCGTCCCGTCGTGGAAGACGAAGGTGATGCTGCGCACCTGGCCGCGCACGCAAGAAAGCGTCCAGTCGCCGGAGGCGGTGCCGGAAAACACCGCGCCGGCGACGTCGGGGATGTCGATGCCGTTTGCGGTGAGGTTGTCCGGGCCGACCAGCACTTTGAACGGATACGGATCGTTCACGGTGCCGTCTACAGGCACGCGACCGATGAGGGCCGTCATCGCCACGGATCCCATCAGCGTGGAGTTCGTCGGCACGGTATAGACAGGCGTGGCACTCTTGACCCCGGCAGCCCGCGCCCCGGCATTGACCACGGTCTCTGCCGTGGTTTCCAGCGTGCGTTGCGCAGGCCCGAAGCTGGTCGGGAAGCTCAAGCCGCCGTTGGCGCCTGAGCGACCCTCGGCCTTCTTTGCGTCGTCCGGCTCCACCCAGCGCACGCCACCCTCCATGCCGGCCTCATCGCCATCGCGTAAACCGAGACCGACCGGCAGGTCGGCATGGCCGCCATCGCGCCCGCCGATGCTGTCCAGGCGGCGCTGCAGGTCGGCCAGCAGCCCCTCGGTCTGCTGGCGCGCACTGGCGGCTTGTTCCTGGTCACGGCGCAGGTTGGCGCGTTCGGCCTCCAGCGCCGAATTGATGCGCTGGTCGATCGCGTTCTCGCGCTGGCGCAGGCGCTGGTTTTCTTCTCGCTGGGACTTGTTGTCCGAGAGCGCGGTCTGAAGCTCGGTGCGTAACTGCTTCACTTGGGCCACGAGCGTCGCCACGGTGTCGCGCGGGGTATCGCCCTCGATGCCCAGCGCCTTCATCTCCTCTGGCGTGAGCTGGCTTCCCGCAACGGCCTGCGACGGCGCCGAGGAACTGCCGCCCGAGAACAGACGGATGCCGACGAACAGCACCACCAGGGCCACGGGGATCATCAACCACTTCAGAAGTCCGTTACTGCGCATGGCCGGCCTCCTTGCTGTCCTCGCTGCCCTCGACAGCCCGGGCCTCTGTTTCCGGCTGTGGCAGATGTGCAGCCGGGTCGAAGCGGTGGATCGCCGGCAGCAGCGATTGCGCCAGGCCACGGCCGCGCGTCACCAGGTAAAGGAC
>NZ_WTVM01000037.1 GCF_012910885.1 Azoarcus taiwanensis
TCGCCGACAGGTGCGGCTTTGCGCGCTCCTACATGAGCCGGATCGAGCGTGGCGGCGCCAATCCATCTCTTGATGCAATCGAAGTGCTAGCCGACGCACTGGGGGTCAAGATGGCGACACTTTTCGCCGACGAGCACGAATCGGAAACCGGCGATCTATAAGGTTTCGTTGAAAATGTCGCGCGTTAAGACAAGCATTCCCAAAAGCCGACCGCCGTCTCTCTAAGACTTCGCTACGTGGAAGCCAAGAGATACATGAACAGCATGTTGGCGCGACAGGTAGAACTAGGACGGACATCCGACAGCAAGTCCGCGATGCGGGGCTACAGGCCGTGACCAGAAAGCGGCGCCGGTCACAGGCTGGAATGACTTTCTCGTCACGGACTGAACCGACGCATTCACGGGCTTCTCAACCCGTGACGAGAATGACGGGAAACAAGGTTTCCCGAGAGAGCACTGATAGAGACTTCAACCTATTGTCTACGCTTGCTGCTTAGCGCCGCCCGGATGGCGTCGAGCTGTCGCCCCACAACGTTTCGCGGCAACTCCTGACCTTCCGGCATCATGGCGAACAGCTCTGCCGTGCGTTTCGGCCGCCAGCCCGCCAGCTCGGCACAGAGCCACAGCACCTCCCGACGTCTGAGGGTTTTCGCCTGCTCTTCCGGGCCGCGTCGGTCGCGAGAACTGCTAAGCGTTTCGGCGATACGATTCACAGCACCATGCCGACGCTCAAGGATGGAACGGCGCAGCCGACCCACATGAGCGGGAATCAGCCACGCAAGCTCCTGAAGCTGCATTTCCGTCAAGGCGAGCGCCTTGACGAGTTGCCCCGGTCGCCTGTGCCCATTCCACAGCGCGAACCGCGCCGCACGAAGGGCCTTGGCCTCACCCTTGTCGAACACGCCTCGCAACCGATCCCACGCGGGGATGTGGTCTGGATACCGGGCGCAAAGCCATTGCAGATCGGCAAGCGCAACAATCTGGCGAGCGTCCGGCACCAACTCATCACACAGGACGTCGAGCATCCGAAAGACGGGCGCGATGCCGCGCCGGTCAAGCTCCCCGCCAAGTCGCAGGGCCGCAACCTCGTTCGCATCGAATAGGGCCGCGTGCCGATACTTCGACAGGATCAGCTCGATAGGCGCCGCTGCGAGAACTGCCGACAGCCGCGCCTCCCGATCCACCGACAGTTCAGCCAGCGCCATCGTCATACCAAACGGCATTCAGAGCGCCGAGCGGGTTCTCGACCAACACAATCGGCGCCCTTCCACGGGAGCCAACGTGCAGCGTGACCGCGCCGCCAAGATCAACCGCATGGGTGATCTCAGAATCAGCCAGTGTCTCAGCGAATACAGCGAAGGGAACCAAATGCAGGTGCTCAGGACTCATCGCGCCCCCTCGACGTCTCCTGAGTGTCATCACCACTCTTTGGGGCCATCGCGCTACGCCCCTGATGCGCGGCCCGTTCGGCTTCAGTGGGATACGGTGCATTCGGCCCGATAGCCGCCTCAAGAGCAGCACAAAGCCGATTCAGATCGGCGCTCATGCTGCCACCCCCGTGCGTTGCTCAACCCAGGTCATAACGTCACTGAGTTTCCACGCGACGCGACGTTCGCCGATTCTCACGGGCGTAGGGAAGCGCCCTCCCTTCAGCAATCGATAGATGCTCGCCTTGCTGAGTGTTGTAACGTCGGAAACCTCGGAAAGCCTGACAAGTTGCTGTTGCATATTGATGCTCCTGTGATATGAAATGGTTTGGATCACCGGAAGCATCCGAGGACGGCTCTACACCTCCCTACGACTGAGCAAGTTCAATGCAAGAATCATCAGCATGTTCCGGGCAGTTTCATTCTGCGCAGTTCATTATAGGAAGCAGCTGCTTATCTCTCGGGTTCTCGGAAAGATAATTACGCGGCTCTCAGTTCGACCACGTTGGCCGCACGAGCAACCTCCAACTTCTCGTCACATACGTCCGCCCAGTCCTGCCACATCTGCCGTAGCTCTTCAATGAACTGAGCGCGGTTGTATGCCGCCCGCACCCGGTCGCCTTCGCGGTGTGCCAAAGCAACCTCGACCACATCGGGCCGATACTTGCCCGACTCGTTCGCCCAAGTCGAAGCCATCGCGCGCAGCCCGTGCACGTCCATCTGTTCGGCAAACCCCCAACGCTTCCGCCAGTTGGTGAGCGTCATCCGGTGCATGGGCTTCGACGGTGTCCGTCGATTCGGAAACACGACGGAGCCGGTCGAGAGTTGCCGCACTTCCTGCAGCAGTTCGACAGCCTGACGACTCAGTCGGACGGTGTGCGCCTCCTTGGCCTTCATACGCTCGGCCGGAATGACCCATACGCCCGCCTCAAGGTCAAATTCCCTCCAGTGGGCGCCCACAACCTCGGAAGTGCGACACCACGTCAGCACCAGCAGACGCAGTGCAGCCTTGGTCAGCGGGTCCGTCTCCGGGGCGTCCTCAAGCGTCTTCAGAAAGTCACCCAACCGTGCGAGCGGCAGAGCCTTGCGCGGAACCTCGCGTCGATTCGCCGCGTTCACCAGAACACCCGCGCGCGGGGTCGGATTCGCATCAACGATTTCCGCATCCTCGGCAAACTCGAAAATCTGCTTGATGTAGCCCCGGCAGTGCTTCGCCGTGACCGGCGAACCCTTATCGATGTCGGTGAGCAAGGAATGCTGTTCCTTACGCTTGATCTCGGCGATTGGCCGCGAGCCAAGCGCCGGCATTACGTGCTTGCTCAGCATGGCGGCGCGGTGCTTGGCCGTGCTGCGGGCGAGATTGCCGTCAGTGGCCTTCAGCCATGCTTCCGCCACTGCTCGGAATGTGTTCACCGTCATAGCTTGCGCCTCGGCATGCTGGCGACTGATCTCGCCCTCGGCATGCTTCAGCGGATGAACACCTCGGACGACGAGCCAGCGCGCCGCCCGATGTGCAATGCGGGCATGCTCAAGCGACACGTCAGGATAGGAACCAATGGTGAGCGTCTGCTCCTTTCCCGCCAGCCGGTAGCGATAGCGCCAGACCTTTGCCCCTGTCGGCGGGATATAAAGCGTCAAACCCCCGCCGTCCGCCAGTTTCATCGGAGCGTCGGCGGGCTTGGCGGTGCGGACACGGACGGCACTGAGCGCGCGCGTGAAGTCATCCGAGGTGAGCCGGTTCTCCTCGGCGATCTGGATCAGCACAGCAAGCGGGGTCAGTGCGGGCATACAGGGTCTCTCTCGCGGTCTATGCCCACAAGTCTACCCACAACACACTGAGTCCACAAGAGACCAAAAGCGACGAAGGGAGACAAGATTTCTCTTATCTCCCTTCAAATTCAGTCAGTTAGCAACTAACGCGAGACCTCGCGATACCCCCTCAGACCGGCATGTTCATGATGTCCTGGTAGGCCGAGACCAGACGGTTTCGCACCTGCACCATCTGCTGGAAGGAGAGACTGGCTTTCTCGAGGTTGACCATGACGTCCTGGATATTGACGTCGGGATTGCCAGCGGAGAACTCGCGCGACATGGCACGCGCCTCATTCTGCGCGGCGCTGACGTCCTTGAGGGCCGACTGCAGTACCTGGGCAAAGTCGACCCCACCAGCCTCGCTCGGCGCGGCGGTGGCGCTCTTGCCGGAAGCAGTCTGCGCGGTGGAGCGCAACTGCCCGATCAACTGGTCGATTCCGCGATTATCCATGGTCCTTACCCGAAGGCTTGTCCGTATGAGTTCAGTTTAGCAGAGCAATCGCCATGCCAAAAGGTGAGAGTGTGTGGCATATGTGACCACACACACACGCCCTGGTTCGCCGAACCATCATATCTCATAGCCTTCATCGCGGTACTGCGCGAGCTTGTAACGCAGGGTGCGCTCGGAAATGCCGAGCTTTTCCACCGCGCGCTTGCGCGAACCACCGAGTTCGCGAAGGGTTTGCAGAATGTGCTCGCGCTCCAGATCCTTCATGTTCGCCGGCTTGTCGCCGACCACCCCGCCCGACGGAGCGGCAATTTCTGCCGGCCGCAGACCCGGTGGCGCTGGCTCGATTACCGGCGGGGGGGCTGACTGGGTGGTCGCTTCAACCCTCGGCATGCACAGCGCAAGCGTCTCGGGTGTGATGGTGTCGCCGCTCGCGAGAATAAGTGCGCGCTGCATGGTGTTTTCCAGCTCGCGCACATTGCCCGGCCAGCCGTGAGTCAGCAGCAGGCGCTCGGCACCGGCATCGAGACGCCCCTTGCGACCAATGCGCCGGGCGTGACGTGCGAGGAAAGCGCCGGCGAGCGGCAGAATGTCACCCGGGCGCTCACGCAACGATGGGATCTCGAGCGGGAAGACATTGAGTCGGTAATAGAGATCCTCGCGGAATCGACCGGCCGACACCTCGGCCGCCATGTCACGGTTGCTGGTCGCCAGCACACGAATGTCGAGCTCGACCGATTTCTTGCCGCCCACGCGCTCGACCTCGCGCTCCTGCAACACCCGCAGCAACTTGGCCTGCAGACCAAGCGGCATCTCGGAAATCTCGTCGAGCAGAATCGTGCCGCCCTGCGCTTGCTCGAACTTGCCGGCCTGCGCGCTCTGAGCGCCGGTGAATGAGCCCTTCTCGTGACCGAAGAGCGTAGCTTCCAGCAGGTTCTCGGGGATGGCCGCGCAGTTGATCGCAATGAAGGGCCCCTTGCGGCGCGGCGAATGCTGGTGGATGTATCGCGCAAAGACTTCCTTACCGGTGCCGGATTCACCGGTGAGCAGCACCGTGGCGTCGGTCTCGGCCACCCGGGCGGCCATCGCCAGAAGGTTACGGCTGCGCACGTCCTCAGCGACGACATCGTCCGACGGCATTGGCGCCGAGGCATAGCGACGTACATGCTCGAGCAGCACATCGGGTTCGAAGGGCTTCATGAGGAAGTCGCAGGCCCCGCCGCGCATCGCCGCGACCGCTTTCTCGACGTCACCGTACGCGGTCATCAGCAGCACCGGCATCTGCGGCAACCGCGCGCGGATCATGGACAGCAGTTCGAGGCCGTCGATGGGCTGCATGCGCAGATCGCTGACGACCAGATTGAAGGCTTGCCGCTCGAGCGCCTGCAACGCAGCGGGGCCGCCATCGACACCGACAACCTGGTGTCCGGCCAGCTCCAGCGTGAGGCCCACTGCATCGCGCAGGGACGCATCGTCTTCCACCAACAGAATGGCGATCTTCTCGCTCATTCGCTCGTCTCCTATGATTCGTCCTGCAGTGGCAGGCTGAGCGTGAATACCGCACCCTCTCCGGGCCGTGACGCGACAGCGATGTCGCCGCCGTGACCGCGTGCCACGCCGCGAGCGATGGCGAGGCCGAGCCCGGTGCCCTCGGCGCGGGTGGTGTAGAAGGGTTCAAAAAGTCGCTGCTGCAGGGCAGGCTCGATACCCGGTCCCGAGTCCGCGACACGGAATTCCACCCGGTCGTCATGACGCGTCACCGAAACCAATACACAACCTCTCTCGCCGGAAGCGTTGAAGGCATTATCCAGCAAATTGGTAACTGCCCCACCGAGCGCCTTGCGGTCGCCGTGCAGTGTCAGGTCGCCGCAATCGCATTCGGCACGAAAGTCGATACTTCGGCTTCGTGCAAGCGGTTCGAGCGTGTGCGCAACCTCGCGGATCAGTTCGCACACTTCGAAACGCTGGCGCCCGAGGCTATCCCCTCGCGCGAAAAGCAGCATGTCGCGGATAAGACGCTCGAGATAGCGAAGTCGCTCGATCGCCCGATCCGCGAGCCGATCCCGGTCGAGCAGCGAAAGCTCGGCCTGACGCAGGTTGGCGGTGTAAAGCATTGCCGCCGACAAGGGGGTACGCAGTTGGTGCGCCAATCCCGCCACCATCTCACCCATTGCTGCAAGACGTTCGTGCCGCTCGGCCTGCTCGCGCATGCGGTGGGTTTCGGTAATGTCGTGCAGCAGCACGATGGACTCGTCGCCGGATTCAAGCGATGCTTCGGAAAGCGACAGGCGCCGATCGCCGCCCTCTCCCCGCAAGATGACTTCCCCCGGAGTTTCCGTAGGCAGGAAGCGCGCAGAGATGCCGGACCACGGCGTCAGCGTATCCACTGTTCCGAGCATGCTCGTCGCCGCGCGGTTCATCTGCATCACCCTTCCCTCGCGATTGCAGACGACGACGCCGGCCGGCAATGCGCCCATCAACACATTCAAGCGTTCGGTGAGTTGCGAAACCTGCCCCTGTAGCGCGTTGTACGCACTGGACAACTCTTCGGAGGCGCGCGCGAACAGGGTGAACGCTTCGGCAAGCTGCGCAGCATCCATGCCCTGGATGCTGGCTCCGGCGTCGGACTTCGGCAAGGAAGGGTTGGCGGGCGGTTTAGTCACGGTTGGCAGATTAATTGCAAGTCAGTCAATAGTAACCGGCAAATAGGCGGCAAAAAATGCCGCTTATCGAACGCTGGGGCTTGTGCTGCACACGTGACAATGCCGCCATCCGCTATTGGGACCGAGAAGGACACGAACATGGCCACCGCCGATACCGCAACCGCACCTGGCGCCGCACCCGGCGCACAGGTCATGCAGCGACTGAACGCCCTGACGCAACGGCAGAAAATGTCCGCCGCAGCGGCGATCGCGTTTGCGCTGTCGCTCATCATCGGCGCCTGGTTGTGGGCACGCACGCCAGACTACGCAGTGCTCTTCGCCAACCTCGACGAGCGCGATGGGGGCGCCATCGTCACCGCTCTGCAACAACAGAACATTCCCTATCGGTTCTCCCCCGGCGGCACCGCAATCATGATCCCCTCGGGCCAGGTCCATGACGTGCGACTTCGTCTGGCGGCACAGGGTATCCCTAAAGGCGGGCTGGTCGGGTTCGAGGTCATGGAGAACCAGCGCCTTGGGGTGTCCCAGTTTCTTGAACAAGTGAACTATCAGCGGGCGCTCGAAGGTGAACTGTCGCGCACCGTGCAGTCCATCGCTTCAGTGTCGGCGGCCCGGGTCCATCTCGCCATTCCCAAGCAGAGCGGTTTTCTGCGCGACGCGCAGCGTCCGTCGGCGTCGGTCATGGTCAATCTGTACCCCGGGCGCAGCATGGATCCGATGCAGGTTGCCGGCATTGTTCACCTGATCGCCTCGAGCGTGCCGCAGATGTCAAACGAGGCGGTCAGCGTCGTCGACCAGAACGGCAACCTGCTCACGCACCGCAGCGATCCGATGATGACCGCCGGACTGGACGCAACCCAGCTCGAATACGTGCGTCAGGTCGAGGCCGCCTATGTGCGACGCATCGAGACGCTGCTCGCGCCGCTCGTCGGCTCGGGCAACTTCCGCGCTCAGGTGACTGCGGACGTCGATTTCAATCGGGTCGAGGAGACCGCTGAAACCTTCAGGCCCAACCCGGCACCGGATCAGGCCATCCGCAGCCAGCAAACAACTGAACAACTTACCCGCGATCCGGGTGCCCAAGGCGTGCCCGGTGCGCTGACCAACCAGCCTCCGGTACCGGCCACCGCGCCAATCACCGACCCGGCGGTACCGGGTACGCCTGGCGAGAACGGCTTGCCGCTGAACAGCAACCGCAGTGCCACGATCAACTATGAACTGGACCGCACCATCCAGCACATCCGTCAATCTCCGGGGCAAGTCCGTCGGCTGTCGGTCGCTGTGGTGGTGAACCACCGCACCGAAACACTGCCGAACGGCCAGACGCGAACCGTCGCGCCCTCTGAGGAAGAAACGAACCGTATCCGGGACATCGTGCGCGAGGCAATGGGTTTCGAAGTGGCGCGTGGCGACAGCCTCAACGTCTCCACCGCAGCTTTCACCGCAGTCGAGGAAGACGTGCTGGCAGCGCCGCCCCTGTGGAAGGATCCGGACGTAATCCAGCTCGCCAAGGAACTCTTCCGCTACTTTGTGGTTCTTCTGGTGATCGGTGCGGCATACTTCGGCGTAGTCCGGCCGTTGATCAAGAGCTTCGAGCGCGAAGCCGAGCGTGAGCGCGAGCGTGAGGAAGCCGAGCGCAAAGCGCTTGAGGCGGCTGCACTGGAAGGCGACGAAGACGCGATTGTCCAACTGGGTGCTGCAGGCAAGGCTGCCCCAAGCTTCCAGGACCGGCTTGAACGTGCCCGTCAGTTGGCACGTGACGATCCAAGAGTGGTGGCCAACCTGATCAAGGAATGGATGGCTGGCGAAGAGGGTAAGAAATGACGACCCCACAGGAAGGACTCGAGAAGAGCGCCCTGCTCCTGCTGACTCTCGGCCCGGACGAGGCCGCAGCGGTACTCAAGCACCTCGGCCCGCGTGAAGTGCAGAAACTGGGCATGACCATGGCCTCTTTGCCCGCCCAGCCGCGGGACAAGGTCGATGGCGTCATCACCGAACTGGAAGCGCATTGCGAGAAAGGCGCGCCGATCGAGGCCAACGAGGAGCACATCCGCGACATGCTCACCAAGGCGCTCGGTGACGACCGGGCCGCCCACATCATCTCGCGCATCATGCAGGGCTCGGACACCGCGGGCATCGAGAGCCTCAAGTGGATGGATGCCGCCACTGCCGCCGACATGATCAAGAACGAGCATCCGCAGATAATCGCAACGATTCTCGTGCATCTGGAGTTCGATCATGCCGGCGAGATCCTGAAGCAATTCACCGATCGCCTGCGTAACGATGTCATGCTGCGTATTGCAACGCTGGACGGCGTGCAACCCATTGCGTTGCGCGAGCTGAACGAGTCCCTCACCCGCATGCTCGCAGGGGCCACCTCGGTGCAGAAAGCCGCCATGGGAGGTGTGCGCCATGCTGCCGAGATCCTCAACTACGTGGGTGCCACTGCCGAAACCGCGGTGCTAGACAACGTCCGCGAATACGACCCTGAGCTTGCCCAGAAGATTCTCGACGAGATGTTCGTATTCGAGAACCTGCTCGACATCGACGACCGCGGCATCCAGACCCTGCTTCGCGAGATCCAGTCGGATTCGCTCATCACGGCACTCAAGGGCGCGGCGCCGGAACTTCGCGAGAAGATCTTCAAGAACATGTCGCAACGTGCGGCGGAAATGATGCGCGAGGATCTCGAGGCCAAGGGACCGGTACGCCTGTCCGAGGTCGAGGCGGAGCAGAAGGAAATCCTCAAGACGGTTCGCCGACTCGCCGAGGAAGGCCAGATCATGCTCGGCGGCAAGGGAGGCGACGATGCCTTCGTGTAAGGCTTGGCCCGAACTGCGCGCCTCTTCTCCCGGAGCCCGGGCATGACGATCACCCGCCATCAGGCGGTGGGCGCCTACCAGCCCTGGCAGCCGCCCTCTTTCGATCCCGCAACGGCACCACCGGACGAACAGGCCGACGGCGAAACCCTGGCCGAGGAAGCCCCCGTCGCCACTGAAGCACAGGACGACACAGCCGCCCCAGACTTCCGTTTGCCGACTGCCGACGAGATCGAGCAGATCTACGAGCAAGCTCGCCAGGAGGGCCGTGAGGCCGGATTCGCCGAAGGACGCGCCGCCGGCTACGACGAGGGCAAGGCGCTCGGCCGGACCGAGGCCGAGCGCCTTGCGAAGCTCGTGGACACGATTGAAACCGCATTTCAGGAGCTCGACCAGCAGGTCGCTCAGGAGATCGTCACACTCGCCATCGCAGTGGCACGACAAATCGTCGGCCATGCAGTCGCCACGGATTCAAGCGCCGTGCTTCACGTAGTACGCGAGGCGTTGCTGCAGTTACCGCAGAACAAGGTCCGCATCCACATCAACCCGCAGGACGCAGCGGGGATTCGTGAGTATCTGGGCGATCAGCTTGAGCAGGGACATCACCATCTGCTCGAGGACGAATCCATCGAGCGCGGCGGCTGCCGTCTCGAGTCGGCTGGTTGCGAAGTCGATGCCACGATGGAAACCCGTTGGCGGCGAGTCGTCGAAGGTATGGGCCGAGACGCCACCACCTGGGAAACCGACGAATGAGCTCGCGTGCTGAACTCTGGGGCAATTTCGTCCGCGCCCATGTCGATCTGGTCGAAAACGTCACGCCCCATCAAACCTCCGGACGACTGACACGGATCAACGGTCTGGTCATGGAGGCCGCCGGGATCAAGTTGCCGCTGGGTGCCGGTTGCCGGATTCTGACAATTAACGGTGGCGAGGTCGAAGCCGAGGTCGTCGGTTTCAACGGCGAACGGCTTTACATGATGCCCACCGACGACGTTTTCGGCCTGGCACCAGGCGCACCGGTATTCCCGA
Organism: Azoarcus taiwanensis; assembly: GCF_012910885.1. Lineage (GTDB taxonomy): Bacteria > Pseudomonadota > Gammaproteobacteria > Burkholderiales > Rhodocyclaceae > Azoarcus_F > Azoarcus_F taiwanensis. The sequence goes on from NZ_WTVM01000037.1 coordinate 10,198, forward strand.
TAACACCGACCCCGTCACCCCCGAGAGTCGGCGACGACATCGCGCCCAGACGCCGGACCTCAGATCGCGCCAAACACCTGCCGGTTGGTGACAACCTGCTCGGCCGGGTGGTTGACGGGGCGGGCCGCCCGCTGGACGGGCTTGGCCCACTGGACACCGATCTGACCCGCTCACTGCAGAGCCGCCCTTTCAATCCACTGGTGCGTGCTCCGATCCGGGATGTGCTCGATGTCGGTATCCGGGCGATCAATGCCTTGTTGACCGTGGGGCGAGGCCAGCGTCTGGGCCTGTTCGCAGGCTCCGGTGTGGGCAAATCGGTGCTCATCGGCATGATGGCTCGCTACACCCAGGCCGACGTCATCGTTGTTGGACTGATCGGCGAACGGGGGCGTGAGGTCAAGGAGTTCATCGAGGAAAACCTCGGCGAGGAAGGACGCGCACGCTCCGTCGTGGTCGCCGCACCGGCCGACACGAGCCCCTTGATGCGACTGCAGGGTGCAGCCTACGCAACCACCATCGCAGAGTACTTCCGCGATCAGGGCAAACAGGTGTTGCTGATCATGGATTCGCTGACCCGCTATGCCATGGCGCAGCGCGAAATCGCGCTCGCGATCGGCGAGCCACCAGTCACCCGCGGCTATCCGCCAAGCGTTTTCGCCCGCCTGCCAGCGCTGGTCGAGCGTGCGGGTAACGGGCGGGACGGCGGTGGTTCGATCACTGCGTTCTATACCGTGCTTGCCGAGGGAGACGACCAGCAGGATCCGATTGCGGATTCGGCACGCGCGATTCTGGACGGTCACTTCGTGCTGTCGCGCACGCTTGCCGACCAGGGGCACTACCCCGCGATTGACATCGAGCAATCGATTTCCCGCGCCATGCACAATCTGGTCGCGCCGGAACACTTCGAGGTTGTCCGTCAGTTCAAGCAGTTGTTCGCACGATATCAACGGTCGCGAGACCTTATTGCCGTTGGTGCTTACCAGCCTGGCTCCGACCCCATGCTCGATCGCGCGGTCCAGATGTATCCGGCACTGGAGGGTTTTCTCCAGCAACGCATCGACGAGCAGGTATCCTGGGACGGCGCCATTGGCCAGCTCGCGACGCTTTTTCACGCCTGACCGGCAGTGCCGGCAAGCCTGCGGGGCATGCTCGAGACGCAACGAACGATAGTCCAGCGCATCGCTCAGCGTCGTGACCGATCACACGGAGCCTGCGCACGGTTGCCGTAGAATGGAGTGCTATGGCGATGATCGCCACTGCCTCAATACGATCGACTCAACGCAATGACCAAGCCCTTTCACCTCAAACCCCTGCAAGAACTCTCGCAAAGCAAACTGGAAGACGCAACACGAGAGCTCGGTCGGCTGGTCGCCCACGAGCAGGAAGGGGCGAAGAAGCTCGAGATACTGCAGAACTACCGGGCGGAGTACGAGGCGCGGTTCAGGGACGCTCTTGACGAGGGCATCGGCATGGAAGCCTTTCGCAACTACAGCGCGTTCATGACCCGCATCGACCAGGCCATTTCCATTCAGCAGGCACAGGTCGAGCAATCGCGCCGCAACACCACCGCCGGCAGGCAGACCTGGATGCACCAGCGCAACCGAAGCAAGGCGTTCGACGCCTTGCACGAGCGCCACGTCAACGCTGAGAACCGTCGCGAAGCCCGCAGCGAGCAGAACCTCAGCGACGAACGTGCCACGCGCAAAGCCTGGCAGGCGAGCACCCAGGAAGAGGAAGACTCCTGACGCCTGGCACACTGCTTGCATGGAATGCTCGAACATTCCACCAGGACAGTGGCCATGACCCCAAAAACAAGCGCACTCGACCGCACCGCCAGCCCGGTGCATTTGCTCACTAGCATGCAGAGCAGCACTGCGGAGGCAAACCGAAGGGGCAACTTCGGACAGCTGCTCGAGAACACCATGCAGCCGCAACCCACCGAATCCGCGCGGACACCGAACCGAGATGCGGAACGCCCGAGCGAACGACAGACACCACGCTCCCGGGAAAAGGAATCCCGCCCCGCCGAAGCGCAATCAGCCTCGCGCAGCGACCGAGGGAAAGAGGTCGGAAGCCGTGATGCCGGACCCGAGTCGGACAAGGCCAGCCCCTCGTCCGATGCGGAACGTACCGACCCAACCGGCAATCCGCAGGCCCGCGAAGAGGGAGAGAGCGAAGACACAGAGACCGAGAAAGGTGAGCTGCTACCGCAGACTCACGCAAAGGGAGAAAACGAAGACGCTGAAACCCAGGATCCGGCAAAGCTTGCCGTGCTGGCGGCTGTCCTTGCCGCGCTGCGCGGCAATACGGAAACCGCGGAAACCGAGGAAGGCACTTTGTCGTCGACGCGGCCTGCGCAAGGCGGGACGGCCTCGGCACTATCCGCCGATGGAGAAGGCAAGAACGGCGGCAACCGTCCAGGCAGCGCAAAGAACGCTTCGGCTGCAGCGCAACTCGCCGCCACCAGCTCGGTCAGTGCGTCGGTCGCCAACGAGGCCGCCAAACCGGTCGCAGCGTTACGCTCAACCGAAGCCGTCACTGCATTGGCGTCCGCGACGCTTCCATCCCGGAACGCCGCAACCAACGCCGGTGCCACAGAAAACCTCACCAACATGCCATCGTCCGCGCCGATCACCGCACCCCGCGCCGAGTTGGCGACGCTGCACAAGATGCTGGTCCCCACGCCGGCCGGCCAACGTCAGTGGGCAGACGACGTCGCGAATCGAGTCATCTGGATGGCAGGACGTGGAGAAGGTCGCGCCGAACTCATCCTCACCCCGCCGCATCTCGGGAAACTTGGGGTCTCGATTCAAATGAACGGGGAGCAGACAACCGCACACTTCGTGGCCGCCTCCCCTGTTGCACGCGAGACACTCGAGCATGCGCTACCGCGTCTCCGGGAGGCCTTGCAGCAAGCCGGCATCATGCTTGGCGACGCCAGTGTCAGCACCTCTGGCGACCAGCAGGCGCACAATGGCGGCGAAGGCGCCAGGGGTGGCGATAAGCGCGCGCAATCGAACGAATACGGTATCCTCCCCGAGGCAGCCGAAGTGGCGGCCAACGCCCGGTGGACTCAAGTGGGAAACAATCTGGTCGATATCTTTGCATGAGGTGGATACGGACCCGGCTTTTCTTCTTGGGGGCCGACCGGACCCGTCAGGGGCTGACGGAATTAGGCCCGCTCTGCGCGTCTTTTTCGAGCTTGGATTGCGCGGCAGCTCACTGATAATGCCTCATCGAAGACAGGAGTGATCAATGGCGAAGGACGCCGAGAAGGGCAAGGGCAAGGTTGACGGGGAAGAGAAGCCCAAGAAGGGCAAGAAGCTCCTCGTCATCATTCTAATCGTCGTCCTGCTGCTCGCTTTGGTGGCTGCCGGTGTGGTCGGCATGCTGCTTCTCAAGCGCGGCGGTGCTGCGGAAACCGTTGTTCCAGCCGCGAGCGCCCCTGCTCCCGTGCGAGTTGATCTGTCGCGCCCACCTACATTTGTCGCGCTTGACGCTTTCACCGTCAATCTCGCTCCCGACGAGGGCACCCGCTTTCTCCAGGTCGTCATGGCCTTGCGAGTTGCAGATGCCCGGACCGGTGACAACCTGAAGGGATTCATGCCGGAAATACGCCATCGCATCAACCTGCTGCTATCGAGCAAGCTGCCTTCTGAAGTTGCGACCGCTGCAGGACGTGAAGCGCTCGCAAAAGAGATCGCGGACGAAGTCAATGCAGTGCTTGGCGTTCCACCCGGCGCGGACGGCCCGATCCAGGCCGTACTCTTCAACTCCTTCATCGTTCAATAGAGGAGCCAGGGGCGATGTCGTCTACCGATTTTCTCTCTCAGGACGAGGTGGATGCCCTCCTGCGGGGCGTGACTGGAGAATCCGACGACGTCGATAACGCAGGCGAGGAAGAAGGCGGCGTCCGCAGTTACAACCTCGCCACCCAGGAGCGGATCGTACGTGGGCGCATGCCCACGATGGAGTTGATCAACGAACGCTTTGCGCGCTATCTGCGCATCGGCCTGTTCAACTACATGCACCGCAGCGCCGAAGTGTCCGTCGGACCGATCAAGGTGCAGAAGTACGGGGAGTTCGTACGTAACCTGGTCGTGCCGACGAACCTCAACCTGATTCAAGCCAGACCACTGCGCGGCACTGGCCTGGTCGTGTTCGACCCAAACCTAGTATTTCTGGTGGTCGACAACATGTTCGGCGGCGACGGGCGCTTTCACACTCGTGTGGAAGGCCGGGACTTCAGCCCCACGGAACAACGCATCATCCAGGGCCTGCTGAACGTCGTGTTCACCGAAATGTCGCGTGCCTGGGCGCCGGTGTTCAAGCTGGACTTCGAATACGTCCGTTCGGAAATGAACTCCCAGTTCGCCAACATCGCGACGCCCTCCGAGATCGTGGTGTCCACGGCATTCTCACTCGAACTGGGTGACGCGCAGGCCGAGATGCATGTCTGCTTCCCTTATTCGATGGTCGAACCGATCCGCGACCTGCTCTATTCGACGATGCAGAGCGATCACCTGACCCAAGACAATCGCTGGCTCAAGCTGCTCACCCGGCAGCTACAGACCGCGGAGATCGAGCTAGTCTGCAACCCGGGTTCGGCCAATGTGACTCTGCGCGACGTGCTCGATCTTCACGTTGGCGACGTCATCCCCCTTAACATTCCAAAGCTGATCGAGGCCCAGGTGGACGGCGTACCGGTGATGGAGCTGAAGTATGGAATTCGCAATGGGAGTTATGCCGTGAAGGTGGAACGCTTCGTCGCGAGCAGCGAGGAAGATGCGCTGCACCATGGAGAAGAGAATGGCTGACAACGACGAGAATCAGATCACCGAAGACGATTGGGCCGCAGCCATGATGGAGCAGGCAGCGACCGAGGACAGTGGCGCCGACACCGAGGCGGAGAAAGTTGCAGCCGAGCTGGCCGCAGCAGCGGATGGTTCGCCGTATCAGGCAAAGCCGGCAAGCCAGATTTTTCCGGATTTCGGTGACTCGGACACGAGGTCCGGCAACCTGAGCGATTTCGACATGATTCTGGACATTCCGGTCCAGATGACCGTCGAACTCGGTCGGACCAAGCTTTCCATCCGCAACCTGCTGCAGCTGGCACACGGCTCCGTCGTCGAACTGGACGGTTTGGCTGGCGAGCCGATGGACGTGCTTGTAAACGGCACGCTCATCGCGCAGGGCGAAGTGGTCGTAGTCAACGACAAGTTCGGCATCCGCCTGACCGACATCATTACGCCCGCAGAACGCATGCGAAAGATCCGGAACTGACCGACGAGATCGGTTGCCGGAGCGTCAAAGCTTCGAATTGTCGCGCCTTTTCCCGCCTAATCCAGCCATGTAGCCGGAGCGGGGGACACTATGATTTCCAGCGTGAAAACATGGTTTCCCTGCCCGATGCCCCTCCCTCGCCTCCTCGCTTTCGCGACACTATCCGGCTTCAGCACGGGCTCATTCGCCCAGCAGGAGTTGCCGGGCCTGGCCTCAGGCTTCGCACAAATGCTGCTCGGCCTGGGCGTTGTGATCGCCTTGCTGCTGGCCACGCTGTGGCTGATCAAGCGTCTTTCCGCACCGCGCGGCCCGTCAGCCGGACTGAAGGTGCTGGGCGGGGTTGCCATTGGTTCGCGTGAGCGGCTGGTGCTTGTCGAGGTCGGCGACAAGGTACTTGTGCTCGGGGTTACGGCGAACAGCATCAATACCCTCCATACAACCGATGCCGGTGATCTGGCGCTGGCTCCGCCGCCTGCTGGCACAAACCGTCGCGAGCCGGAGTTCGCCGGCTGGTTGAGGCGGTCGCTGGAACAGCGCAAGGACGGCACCTGACATGTGGGGTATCGTCCGACACCTCCTGATGGCCGGCGTCGTCGCGCTCCCGGCGCTCGCCTCCGCTCAAGGTCTGCCGGCATTCACCTCCACCGAGATGTCGGGCGGTGGCACAAGCTACAGCCTGAGCGTGCAGACGCTGCTGCTGCTGACTGCGCTTTCCTTCCTGCCCGCGGTCATTCTGATGATGACCTGCTTCACCCGCATCATTATCGTGTTCGCGCTGCTGCGCACAGCCATGGGCACCCAGACCTCGCCACCCAACCAGGTCTTGCTCGGTCTCGCCCTGTTTCTGACGTTTTTTATCATGGCACCGGTTGCCGAGCGGGTCTACGTGGATGCCTACCAGCCCATGGCGGTCGGCGAACTGGCCTTCGACGAGGCGATGGTTCGCGCATCGGAGCCGGTCAAGGCATTCATGCTCACCCAGGTGCGAGCATCCGATCTCGACCTTTTTGCCCGCCTGGCCGGCGTCCCACCAGTCGATAGCGCCGAGGAGCTACCAATGCGTGTGGTGGTGCCCGCATTCGTCACCTCAGAGCTGAAAACCGCCTTCCAGATCGGTTTCATTGTCTTCATTCCCTTTCTGATCATCGACATGCTCGTCGCCTCGGTGCTGATGTCGATGGGCATGATGATGATGTCGCCGGTCATCGTATCCCTGCCATTCAAGATCATGCTCTTCGTGCTGATCGACGGCTGGACGCTACTCATCGGCTCGCTGGTGCAGAGCTTCGGATGAGCCCAACGCACAAGGAGAACACGCCATGACACCGACGATGGTCATCGATATTGGCCGTCAGGCCGTCGAGGTGACGCTAATGATGGCGACACCGCTGTTCCTCGCAGCGTTGCTGACCGGTCTCATCGTCAGCGTTTTCCAGGCGGCGACCCAGATCAACGAGATGACGCTCTCCTTCGTACCAAAGTTGGTCGCGATATTCCTCGCGATGGTGGTAGCCGGCCCATGGATGCTGACGCTGATCACCGATTTCGCCTCGCGGCTGATCATCTCGATACCGTCGATGATCGGCTGAAGCGCTCACACGGACCGCAGGCATGCTTGAGGTCACAACAAGCCAACTCGACGCATGGGTAACCGGCCTGATGCTGCCACTCGCACGGCTGCTCGGACTGGTTGCCGCCGCCCCCCTGTTCAGCAACCGCGCCATTTCAGCAAGAATACGTCTGACCGTAGGTCTGGCGATCGCAATGGCGGTACTGCCGGCCTTGCCTCCCATGCCGCCGATGCCCGCCGACTCATGGCTCGCGCTCTCGGTGCTCGCGCAGCAGATGCTGATCGGCATTGCGATCGGGTTCATGATGCGGTTGTTCTTCGCCGCGATTGACGTCGCCGGCGAAATGATCGGCCTGCAGATGGGTCTTTCGTTCGCGATCTTCTTCAACCCGCAGACCGGCGGCCAATCCTCGGTGGTGGCGGAGTTTCTCAACCTGCTCGCGCTGCTGATCTTTCTCGCGCTAAACGGCCATCTGATGATGATCAGCGTGCTGGTGAAGAGCTTCGAATGGCTGCCGGTGGGGGAGATCGCGGCGGCTAACGCCTGGATGCTCATTGTGCGCTACGCGTCAATGATGTTTTTCTCCGGCATTCTTCTGGCGCTGCCCATGGTGGCAACCCTGTTGATCACCAACATCGCACTCGGGGTGCTCACCCGTTCTGCACCACAACTCAACCTGTTTGCGGTCGGTTTCCCTGTCACGTTGACCGTAGGCATGATCGTGCTGCTCGTCAGCCTGAGCTACTTCGCGCCGATGGCACAACGAATCTTCGAGCTCGGATTTCAGGCCATTGACGAATTGATGCGGGTAATGGTCCAAGCGCCCATGTAGCAGACCCCGAGATCCGTTTCAGGCGTGCTTTCAGGCCAAACTCAGAGATCGATCTCGGGCCAGGTTTCCGAACGCGCGAGGCGGATTTCCCCACTCGCGAAACGGTGTGCGAAGGGTCGGGTCGATTCGATCCCTTCCTCATAACGAAGTACTTCGTAGGCTACGAAGCCGCCCTCGGATACAAGCTGCTCAGCATTTCGGCGGAAAATCCGGCGTGCCTCACCCTCCCCCCCGGTCGCGAGCCGCTTCATGCGCGAAGTACTGCGGCTCAAAGAGTGTTAGATCCACACCCGTCGGGAGGGTGCCGTACGCACCAGCTGCCGGGCCACTGTAATCACTAACCGTCTCGCAACCAACCAGCAGAACCGTCGATACGAGTAGCACTGAGATCCGATGCTTCATCTTGGCGCCTCAGTTGATGAAGTTGAATAATGACAGGCCAGTAATCCGAACATAGGACTGCTGCGCGGCCTGCAAAAAGGCCTGCTGTCGTGTCAATCGAGAGATCGCTTCCGCATAATCGACATCCTCCAGACGGGAGATCGCCGTTGCGTACTGAAGGTCGAGATCTGACCCGAGATTCTGCAACTGCTCGGCCTCCACCATTTGCGACCCAACCTGCGCGCGCAGCCCCAGGATGTTCTCAAGCGCGGCGTCCAGGTTCTCCAACGCGAACGCCACTCCGCCTGCAGGACCGACGCCACTGCTGTCGTCGAGCGCGCTGATTGCCACGGCGACGTTCTTGAACATATTGGTCGACGCCACCATGACCTCGAACGCATCGCCGCTCTCGATGTTAGCCGGGTCGTTTGGATTGGCCGCCGGCACGTGGCTCGGCAAGGACACCTCGATGCCATTAAAAGCGTAGGTACTGCCCGGAGCCAGGCCTGTAGCGACCGGGTTCCGCCCCACGCCGGGCACCACCTCCTCAACGCTGAAGCTGCCCGTGGCGGGATTGCCAGGGGTTGTTTCAGCATAGGTAAAGATGTAGCGACGCCCCTGGTTGTCTGGGTTTCTCGGGCTGTCGGGGTCATCCGGGTCGTTTATCGCAATCGAGCCAAAGCTGACCGTCAGCCCCCCTCCTGTTCCGCTATTGGTTGCACCGCGGAAACTGTAGAGCGCCTCGTTGGTCGTGGGATTGTCGGCAGTGGGGGGGCGGGTGGCAGTGACATCGATCATGCGACTGCGGTCGAATACCCTGTCACCAGCGAAGCTTGTCGGCATGTACCGCGACGCACTGACTTGTATCGTACGCTCTCCCTGGTCACCAGCATAGTTCACGCCCGCCAATCCACCCGCGAACGGTTGTGTGTCGGCCCGATAACCGGCAAAGAGATAATCGCCTTGTCCGTCCTGGCTATTGGCGAGCGCGACCAACGCCTCGAACTGCGACTTGAGATCAGTCGCGATGTAGCGCAAATCCTCTGCAGTCGCCGCGCCGTTTCCGGCCTGTACCGAGCGTTCGCGGGCATATTGCAGAATGTCACCAACGCCAACGAGCTTGTTCTCCAGTAGCCTGAGGTTGTCGTTCGCATAGGCGAGATTGTTGGCGAACTGGCTGTTCACCGCTTTTGTCTGGTTCAGTTCAAGCGCGCGGGCTGAAGCGATGGGGTCGTCAGCCGGCGTGAGAATCCGCCGACCTGTTGCAACTTGCTGCTGAGTGCGGACGAGATCGAAGGTCTGCTGCTGAAGCGCGTTCAGACCCCGCTGGTAGATCATGCTGCTCGAGATACGCATGACGGGCTCTCCTATCGGGCAATCGACAGCAGTTCATCGAACAAGCGCTGCGCGATTGCCATGACCCGCCCCGAGGCCTGATAAGCCTGCTGGTACCGGATCAAGTTGGCTGCTTCCTCGTCCAGATTCACACCGGAAAGTGCGTCACGCTGTTCGGTGGCCTGGGTGAGCAGCGTCTGCTGGGTCTGCTCGCCTGCCTGAACCTCGCGTGTCTTGTTGCCCACGCCTGTGACCAGCTGCGAATAGAGTGACTGGAAGGTTGCGGTCGGACTCCCACCCGGCGATGCGAACATGACCTTGGTGGTCTGCAGCGCGCCCAAGCGTGCCGCGTTGCGGTTGTCCGCAGTGCCCGCTACGGTTGCACTGAAGGTGAAGCGGTCATGGGCCTGCGGGGTGCCGGAGAGCGTGAACTCGAAGCTGTATCCATCAGCTATCGACGTCAGGGTGAACACCTTGCCACTGGCGTCGCTGCTGGGATCGTAAGCATCATCCGGGGCCAGTGTGTAGCCCGCCGGCAGCCCCCCCAGTACGTTACCGTCCCAGGTCAGGGTAAAGGATGGGAAATGCGGATCAGTGGCCCTGGGAAGCATGCCGTCGACCGAGTTCACCACAATGTTGCCGACCTTGCCGGTGCCAGCATTGGACACCGGCATCTCTACCGACACCGGGTTGGCTGCAGCGACCTTGCGCGGATCGCTGATCACCACGCCGATATCACGCGCTGCATTGCGCGTGGGCTGGATCAGTGCACTCTCTCCCGCTGCCAGTCCGAATCCGGGAGCGGACACATCAACCACCAACCCTTCAAAAGTGATGCTGCCGGCAAACGGGGCTGAACTGACACCCGTGTTGCGGTTGGTAATCGTGTAATCGACGCCATCGAAGGCAAGAGTGTAATCACTGTCGGTCAGCGCCCCGACCTGGGCGCTGTCGATCGAAACCTGCGCTGCGGTGGCCGGAGACACGGCTACCGGCGGCAAGCGGAAGAAGTCCTGCCCAAGCACACCCTCGAGATCCACACCCAAGGCGTGCACCCGATTGAACTCAGTCGCAAGACCCAGCGCAATCAGGCCGAGACGGTTCTGCGCTGGATCGAGCGACTCGCGTCGAAACGCGAGCAAGCCCCCCAATTCACCGCCGTTGAGCAAGCGCTCGGGCAATAGCGTCTCACCGCCCCCCGGAAGCACCAGTGTCAGCGACTGCCGTGTGGGGTCCAGCGGATCCGGGGTAGTGCCCAGCGTCGATACATTCTGACCGAGCACCAGCGGTTGACCGGAGCCGATGAACACACTCAGTTGCCCGTCGCGCTCGACCACCGTCGATGTCTTGATCTTCGTGTTCAACTCCGCGACCAGAACGTTTCGCTGGTCGCGCAAGTCGTTGGCAGGCACGCCTGGACCGGCCGCCTCCGCGACCACGATGCGCTGATTCAGCTCGGCAATCTGGCGACCCAGGGAATTGATCGTGTCGACGCTCTCAGCGATCTGATCTTCAACGCCGCTGCGGACCTCACGTATGCGCCCATCCAGCGCACTAAAACGGGCGACCAGCGCCTGTGCCGACGAGATCAGCGCCTGGCGGGCCGGCACACTGGTCGGGTTTGCCGACACTTCCTGCACACCGGCAAAGAAATCCTGCAGGGACGGTGATAACCCGACCGAGGGGTCAGCGAGCAGATTGTTGATCTGGGAAATCTGGGCGCCGTAGGCAGCGAACTCGGACCGGCGGTTGTCAGCCGACAGCACCTGGTTCTCGAGAAACTGACTGTACTGGCGAGTGACCGTCGCAATACGCGTACCCTGACCGAAGAAGCCCACACCGGAGAACAGCGGGTCGTTGGTGGTCTGAACCACGCCCTGACGGCTGTAGCCGGGGGTGCCGGCGTTTACGATGTTGTGCGACGTTGTGTTGAGCTGAAGCTGCGCGGCATTCAGTCCGGTCAAGCCGATGTTGAGCAATCCGGCCATGATGGTTCCTCGTTACGTTTGAACCATATTTAGCAAGTTTCTTGCCAGTTCTGCCGTGGCGGGCAGCCGGCACTTGCGCTCACCTCAACCACCGAGCGCAGCGCGCAGCGTCGGCCCGTTGATGATGCTTGCGAGCTTGTCCGCGTAAAGCGGATCGGTAGCGTAGCCAGCTGTCTGCAGGCTGCGGGCGAATCCGACCGGATCGCTCTGGCCGAGCACGTTCGCATAGCGCGGGTTGTTGCGCATCAGGTTGGCGAAGTCCTGGAAGGCTTCGGCGTACGAGCCGTAGACCCTGAAACGCGCCTTCTCTGTGTAGGGCCGACCGTCGGCGTACTCGGTCACTGGCAGTTCGACCACCGGACCTTTCCAGTTTCGGCCGGCCTTGATGTTGAAAACGTTATGGCTCGGTTGTCCGTCGCGAGTTCGCAACTCCGCCCTGCCCCAGCCGGTTTCGAGCGCAGCCTGAGCGACCATGAACTGCGGCGGCACACCGATGCTGCGTGCGGCTTCAACCGCATGCGACCAGACCCGGCCGACGAAGTTGCCGACGCGCTCGGAGACCGACGAGGCCGGACTCGGAACCCCGCTAGCCGTGGCGGCAGATCCACTTGCTGGCGCATTCTCCCCGGCGGTGTTGCCGGCAGCGCTTGCCTCTCTGCTGCCGCGCAAGGCAGAAATTGCCGCTCGACGCGGCACGCTGGCCAGATCGAACACTGGCTTGCCGTCCTGACCGATGGCCGGCTCACGAGTCACACCCAGATGCTCACCGCCCATTTGACGAAAGATCACGTCGGCCAGGCCAATGCCCGAGCCCGAGCCTTGCGCCATTTGCATCGCCATCTGCTGGTCCTGAAATGACTGCAGCATGCGCGTCTGGTCGTTGTCGAAGAGGCCATTGGCCGGGGTTGCCTCGCGCATGGCCTTTAGCATCATCTGCATGAACAAGCCCTCGAACTGCTTGGCGGCAGCGCGCAGCGCATCGGGCGAATTGCCTTCGCGCGCAAGCCGCTTGAGATCCCCGAAGGAGTTCGGGTCGAGGACGTTGAGCTGGTTGAGCTCGACGCTCATGTCAGATGATCTCCAGCTCCGCCCGCAAGGCACCGGCCGCGCGCATCGCCTGCAGGATGCTGACGAGGTCGGTCGGCGTCGCGCCAATCGCGTTGAGTGCGGTGACCACGTCCGACAGACTGGCGCTCTCGGGTACGTTGATGAAGCTCACCTGCGGTTCGTCGATCTCGATCCGGCCTTGCTGCACCACTGCTGTCTCGCCGCCACTGAACGGAGGCGGCTGGACCACCGTGGTATCGGTGCCGATACTGACGGTGATGTTGCCGTGGGCAACCGCAACGTTCTGCAGCGTGACCCGCTGGTTCATGACCACCGAACCGGTTCGGGCGTTGACGATGACCCGTGCCGCCTGCTGCTCCGGGGTGACCATGAGGTTCTCCAGGCGGCCGATGAATGCGACGCGATCGGTCGGGTCCATGGGTGCCCGCACCTGGATGCTGCGTCCGTCCAGCGCCTGGGCAACCCCGTTGGCAGTCGCCATGTTGATCGCATCCACCACCCGACGCACGGTGCCGAAATCGGTTTCGCGCAGTTCGAAGGTGATGTATTCGCCCTGGCCGAGCGAGGTTGGCACGGCACGCTCGACCGTTGCGCCGTTGGGAATGCGCCCTGCGGCCAGATGGTTCGTCACCTGCGATGCGCCGACACCTTCGGCACCGATACCGCCAACGAACAGATGGCCCTGCGCCATTGCGTAGACCTGCCCGTCCGCGCCCTTGAGCGGCGTCATGATCAGGGTGCCGCCGCGCAGACTACGTGCGTTACCGATGGATGAGACGGTGACGTCAATCTGCTGCCCAGGACGTACGAACGGCGGCAGATTGGCAGTGACCATCACCGCCGCAACGTTTCGGAGCTGCAGGCGCGTTCCCGGCGGCATCGCCACGCCCATGTTGCCCAGCATGTTGATGATGCTCTGCACCGTGAATGGCGTCTGCGTGGTCTGGTCGCCGGAGCCGTCCAGCCCCACGACAATCCCGTAACCGACAATCTGGTTGTCCCGCACGCCGGAAATCGAGGCCAGATCCTTGATCCGCTCCGCCGCCGATACCGGCGCACCCAGAGTCATCGCAACCAGCACGATTCCAAACAATCTAAAGAGCTTTCGTGTATTCATGATGCCCCCTCAGAACGGCAGGACCGCGAGGAAGAATCGCTGCAGCCAACCCATGCGCTGGGACTCGTCGATGTAGCCACTGCCCTTGTACTCGATGCGGGCGTCGGCCACCTGCGTGGATTGCACGGTGTTGGCCCCGGTAATGGTGTTGGGGTTGATCACCCCGGAGAAGCGGATGAACTCGTTGCCCTGGTTGATCGCGAGCTGCTTCTCGCCCGACACCAGCAGATTCCCGTTCGGATAGACCTCGATGACAGTGACCGTGATCGTGCCGTTGAAGGCGTTGTTGGCCGCCGCAGCACCCCGCCCAGTGAAAGTCGAGTCTGCCCCGGCTTCGACCTCGAGGCCGCCAAGGCCGGCGAGTGGCACGCGACCAAGGGTGGTGATGCCGCCGCTCATGCTCGAGCCGCGGGTCGCATTGGCGTTGGATGCCTTTTGTGCAGCATTGCGCTCGACCAGGTTGATCGTGAGCGTGTCGCCCACATTGCGGGCACGCCGGTCCTCGAACAGCGGTCGGGCGTGGCTCGCCTGATAGATGGCGCCATTGGCCGGTACCATCTGGGCTCGCGCCTCGGGAATGGCCGTCATCGGCTGGTGCACTGCGGTGGGCGGCGTTGTCTGCACTGCCGCACAGCCTGACAGCAACACGAGCGCAACAATCGCAAGAAATCTGACGCTATTCATGACGAGGCCTCAGAGCTGGGTGAGGCGGCCGAGCATCTGGTCGGACGTGGAGACCACTCTTGAATTGATCTCGTAGGCACGCTGGGTCACGATCATGCTGACCAGTTCCTCGGCCACGTTGACGTTGGAAGTTTCGACGTAGCCCTGGTTGATCACGCCAGCGCCTTCCAGCCCTGGCTGAACAGGATTGGCGACGCCACTGGAAGCCGTCTCGAGAAACAGGTTCTCGCCGGCTGCCTGCAGGCCACCGGGGTTGACGAAGGTCGCAAGCTGAATCGCACCCACCTCGATCGGCGCAATCTCACCCGCCTGCAGCACGCTCACGGTGCCGTCCTTGCCCACCGTGATCGACAACGCATCAGCCGGGATGTTGATGTTGTCGGCCAACAGGTAGCCGCTGGCAGTCACGACATTGCCCTCGTTGTCGAGCTGGAAGGACCCATCGCGGGTGTAGGCGATGGTCCCGTCCGGGCGCTCGATCTGAAAGAAACCATTGCCCTGCAACGCGAGATCGAGAGAATTGCCGGTCTGCTGCAGATTGCCCTGGGTGAACAACCGCTCGGTCGCAATCGGGCGCACGCCGGTACCGATCTGCAAACCGCTCGAGATCTGGTTCTGCTGAGTCTGCTGGGCTCCCGGCTGACGAAGGGTCTGATAAAGCAAGTCTTCGAACACCGCCCGTGAGCGCTTGAAACCATTGGTCGAAACGTTGGCCAGGTTATTGGAAATGACGTCCAGCTGCGTCTGCTGGGCATCCAGTCCGGTTCTTGCGGTCCATAGCGAGCGAATCATGTCGTACTCCTTGTCTGGCAATGTGTCGCGGCCAGACTGCCGCGTTTGCCCTGATACTCAGCTTACGCGTCGTGCCCTGACGACGATCCGGCGAATAACGGGTTCAAGCCGGCCTTAATTCTTGTTTCGACGCCGATCAACGGCTGCCGAGGATCTGCGATGCGGCACGGTCGTTCTGCTCGGCGTTCTGCATCATGCGGGTCTGCATTTCGAACTGGCGAGCGAGCGAGATCATCGTCACCATCTGCTCCACGACATTGACATTGCTGCCCTCGAGATACCCGCTTGCCACCGCAACGCCGGGGTCTGCGGGCGCTGGCAAACCTGTGCTCAGCCGGAACAAGCCGTCAGCACCGCGTTCGAGACTCTGCTCGGGCGGGTTGACCAGCTTGAGCTGACCGACGACGTTGACCACACCTCCCCCGCCCGGCTCGATGGCCGAGATTGTGCCGTCGCGACCGATGACGATCTCGGTATCCGGCGGAAGCGCAATCGGCCCGCCTTCGCCGACAACCGGCCTGCCATCCCGGGTCTGCAGGACGCCGTTGGGGCTCACCTCAAGACTGCCGTTGCGAGTGTAGGCCTCGGTGCCGTCCGGCATCTGTACCGTCAGCCAACCCTTGCCATCAAGAGCGACATCGTACGGACGGCCGGTGTATTGCAGTACGCCCGGCGCGAAATCGTTGCCAACGCTGGCGTCCACGGTGAAGGCTCGAGTGCGATGAGCGTCGGTCTGCACCTCGACCGCGCGCAGTTTGTGCAGCTCGGCACGGAAACCGGTGGAGTTCGCATTGGCAAGATTGTGCGCAACGGCGCCCTGCTGACCGAGAGTGTGTTTGGCACCGGTCATTGCCGTGTAGATCAGGCGATCCATTACGTTTCTCCTTCAGCCGCTCCGATCAGCGCAGATTCACCAGCGTCTGCAGCAGTTGATCCTGGGTGCGGATCGACTGAGCGTTGGCCTGATAATTGCGCTGCTGGATGATGAGTTGCACGAGCTCCTGGGTGAGGTCGACGTTGGAATCCTCAACCTGGCCAGCCGAGATGACGCCGTTCAAACCCGCGCCCGGGCGCCCCTCGACCGGCGCCCCGGATTCGGGCGAGGCAGCCCACAAGTTGTTGCCCAGCGAGATCAAGCCGTTCGGGCTGCGGAAAGTCACCAGGGTGACCTGACCAAGATCGCGTGTCTGCCCGTTCGTGTAGCGCCCCTGGATAATGCCGTCACGGCTGATCGCGAACCCTGCCACCTGCCCCGAAGCGTAGCCATCCTGCTGGATTTCCGTGACCGAGAAGGTTGAGCCGAACTGGGTCATGTTCGACAAGTCGATCGGAAACGTGAGGGCGGCTGCGCCATTGTTCAAATCGGCGGCCGAACGTGTGAAGTTGAACGTTCCCGGGAACGCGTCATCGTATCTGCCATTGGGTTGAAACACCGTGCTCCCTATTGAGTTAGGGGTATCACCGTCGAGTGAGGCATAGACCTCCCAGGTCCGGTCAATCTCGGGCGCGGTGCGCACAAAGTACAGACTCAGCGTATGCGGATTGCCGAGGCTGTCATAAACGGTCAGCGAAGTGGTCGAATTGTAGGAGTCGGTATTGAGGGGGTCGAACGGAGCGGTTGTCGGCACCCCCTCCCGGGAATCCAGGTTCGCCGTGATCGAGACCCCCGTTTCCGAGCCGGTTGCCTGAGGGTCCGCCTCATCCTGCGGAACCCGTAGCGGGCCAATGACGTTGCCAACCAGACCGTTGGGGTCGACCTGATACCCGGTCAGGCGCTCGCCCTGTGCCGTGATGATGTAGCCTTCGCGATCGACATCGAACTGACCGTTGCGGGTGTAGGCGAAGGTGCCGTCGTTGCGCTGGATGCGGAAGAATCCGTTTCCGTTGATCGCCATGTCGAGCGGATTGCTGGTCGTCGTCAGGTTGCCCTGGGTGAAGGCCTGCTTGACGGCATTCACCGTAGCACCGATACCGACCTGGATAGTCGACACCGCCCCGGTGAGTGCAGACGCGTACACGTCGGCAAACTGGGCCGTGGCGCCCTTGAAACCCACCGTACTCGAGTTGGCGATGTTGTTGCTGACAACGTCAATCGCCCTGGATGACGATGCGAGGCCGCTCAAACCCTGTTGGAATGCCATGATCCGTGCTCCTGATCAGAGAATCTGCTTGATGTCGTTGAACTGAAAGATGCCGAGCGAACCGACCTGCAAGTCAGCTCCGCGCGGGCCGCGCATCACACCGGTCACCTGGCCGAATTCCAGGGTGCGCGCAGCCACATTCTTGTCACCCTCGCTGGCAGTCACGGAAACAGTGTAAAGCCCGCTCGCCGCACGCTCGCCGCTCACCGAGGTACCGTCCCAGACGTAGTTGTGCGAACCGGCTTCGACGTCGTCGAGTTCGATCTTCGCGACTTCGATGCCGGCGGAATCCCGAATACTCAGCGTTACGCGCTGGGCCGGAGTGTCGAGCACGAATCCACCAACCCCGCCCGCTTCGGTCAGGATCATGCCCTTGCCTGGCACCAGTACACCGCGGCCGACGAGCGCGGCTGCGTTCATGGTTTCGGCCGCTTCCTGGGCGTCGAGGAATTTCTGGAACATCTTGTTCAGGCGCTCGATACCGTCAACCGTGCTCATCTGGGCGAGCTGCGAGGTGACTTCCGCATTCTCGAGCGGATTCATCGGATCCTGGTTTCTCAACTGGGTGGTCAGCAGCGTGAGAAAACGCGTCTGGGCATCATCGTTGGCAGTCTTGTTGACCGACTCGTTGCGCCCCAGACTTGCCAGCACGTTCTTGGTTTCGTTAATCACGCTCATTGCGCTCTCCAGTTACCGCCAACGCGAACGATCACTGACCGATGGCCAGCGTGCGCTGCAGCAGGGTCTTCGCGGTACTCATGATTTCCGCGTTGTTCTGATACGAACGAGAGGCCGAGATCATGTTGACCATCTCCTCGACCACGTTCACGTTGGGCATTTCCACATAGCCCTCGGCATTGGCCGCAGGGTTGTTCGGTTCGTACACCAGGCGCATCGGCGCCGCGCTCTCGACGACCTCGGTCACCCGCACGCCCTGGGCGCCGGGTCCGGCCACCGGCGTTGCTGCGAACACCACTTGTTTCGCGCGATAGGGTTGGCCATCCGCGCCTACCACGCTGTCGGCATTGGCCAGGTTCGAGGCGGTCGTGTTCAAGCGCATCGACTGCGCATTGAGCGCTGAGCCCGCGATCGTGAAGACATTGAACATGCTCATCGTCGCCCGCTTCCTTATTGACCCGAGATCGCGCGCTGCATGCCGCGCAACAGGCTGTTGATGAAGGTCACGCTGGCCTCGTAATGAATCGAGTTCTCTGCGAAGGCCGCGCGCTCGACGTCCATATTGACGGTGTTGCCATCAACGCTGGATTGCAGTTCCCGCCGGTAACCGGTAAAACCCTCGAGGCGCGCACCCTGACCGCTTGCGACATGTCCGCTCGCGGTGGTCGCCAGCGCCAGCGGACCGAAACGGCCCTGACCCAGCGCACCGCGCAAGGCAGCCCGAAAATCGATGTCGCGAGCCTTGTAGTTCGGTGTATCGGCATTCGCGATGTTCGATGCGATCAACTGTTGGCGCTGTGCCTGAACATTGATCGCCGTCTGGTAGAAGCTGAGCGAATTGTCTAGCAGGGTTTTCATGGCGGAACCTCGATTTCTCCGGCCTCGAGCCGTTAATTGGGATGCGGACCGGGACTCACCCAGCCCATTGCACCTTTCATGCCAGCTATCCTAGGCCCGCGCAATGCCGCCCGGTTCTTCGATAACCCTGCAAAAAACCGTCCAATTCCACCGGCAACCCGTCCTCAATTGCCGCTTTACGGCAGGATTTGCCGTTGGCTTGCCGCAGCAGGCGAAGACGTGTTGCAATGAGAAGATGAAAGTCCACGCCGCCCCGCTTCTCGCTACCGCAGTCGCACACCTGCTGACCGCAGGTGCCGTTCATGCCCACCAACCCCCGGAGCCGGTCGAGGCGCTGGCAACCGAGTTTCTGCATGCCCAGGCATCGGGGCTACCCGGCGACATCAGCATCGAGGTCGGCCAACTGGACCGCGCCAATCAACTCCCGCCCTGCGCATCACTGCAGCCGTTTCTGCCGCCCGGCACACGCGCATGGGGTCAGATCAGTGTCGGGGTCCGCTGCGATTCACCGGTGGTGTGGACGGTCTACTTGCCGGCCCGGGTGTCGGCGGTAACCGACTATCTCGTCGCCGCGCGCCCGATTCGCCCGGGGCAGATCATCGGCCCCGAGGATCTTCGTCTGGAACGCGGCGACCTGGCCGCCCAGCCCCCTGGCGCCCTGACCGACATGGCTCGAGCGATTGGGCACCACGCCCGCTTCGCAGTCGGCGCAGGCAACACCTTGCGTGCGGAGATGCTGCGTCTGCCACCA
Organism: Azoarcus taiwanensis; assembly: GCF_012910885.1. Taxonomy (GTDB): domain Bacteria; phylum Pseudomonadota; class Gammaproteobacteria; order Burkholderiales; family Rhodocyclaceae; genus Azoarcus_F; species Azoarcus_F taiwanensis. Next base: position 29,677 of record NZ_WTVM01000037.1, read on the forward strand.
GCGGTGCAGCAGGGGCAAACCGTGAAGGTCATCGGCAGTGGGGCCGGATTCCGTGTCAGCAATGAAGGGAGGGCGCTCAACCGGGCCGGAGAAGGTGAATCGGTGCGCGTCCGACTTCCCAACGGCCAGGTCGTCACCGGCGTCGCACGCGCGGAAGGCGTGGTCGAGGTTCGTTTCTAGCGCTGGCATGCGTTTTGCATGTGATAACGCAAGTAGGCCGCAGGCTGATTTTTTTGAATTTATTTCTCAAGTTTCTTGCAGCGCAGCCGTTACCCTAGCCGTAAAGGTGTTTTCGGGAGAAGCAAAGTGAAGATAGAAGGCGGTATCAAGACGGTCCAGGGGCTCACCGGTGGCGGCGAGAACAGGCCCAAACCGCAACCGGGTGCAGGCACACAGAAAGGCGGCGAAGCCAAGGTCGAGCTTTCCTCCTTGTCCGCAAGTCTTGCCAAGGCCGAAGCGACGATCGCTTCCACCCCCGCAGTCGACCGGTCCCGCGTCGATGAGATTCGAGCTGCCATCAGCGAAGGCCGCTTCAAGGTGGACGCCGGCAAGATCGCCGATGGCCTGATTGACAGCGTGCGCCAGATGTTGGGCGACCAGCGCCCGCGATGAACCCGGGCGCCACCCAGTCCGCGGTGCTCGCGAGCCGACTCTCGCAACTGATGGAGAGCGAGGCTGCGCTGCTGCGCAATTTTCTCGAACTCTTGTCGCGTGAGGAATCATTGCTCGTGGCCGGCGAGACGGACGCACTGCTTGCGCTAACCAAGGAGAAGACCGAGCTCTATCACCTACTCCAACGTCAGCACGACACACGCGCCCGGATGCTGGGCCAGGCCGGGCTGGAGAACAACGCAGAGGGCATTCGCAAGGTCTGTGCGGCTTTGCCCGGGGCGCTCGCCACCTGGGACAGGATTCTCTCGCTGGCCGCCGAAGCTCGCGCTCGCAACGAACTCAACGGCAAGCTCATCACCGAACACATGCAGCACAACCAGGCGGCGCTCTCGGTTTTGCTGACCGCCGCCGACCAACCTCAGCTCTATGATGCCGAAGGCGTCAGCCGGCCCGCTGGCCGCGGCCGTCATCTCGGCAGCGCCTGACCTCATTCGCCTGTCACCTGCCCCGCTGTCCTGCTATCCTTGCGCGCCAGTGATCACTGCGACGCATGGAGCCACATGGCAGGCAAGCAATACGACGAGTCCTCGTTCCGGGTTCTGAAGGGACTGGAGCCGGTGCGCGAGCGCCCCGGCATGTATACGCGTACGGATTCACCGGCGCACATCATCCAGGAAGTCATCGACAACGCCGCGGACGAGGCCCTGGCCGGCTTCGCACGCCAGATTGCGGTGACGCTGCATGTCGACGGCTCGGTCACCGTGGCCGACGACGGCCGTGGCATTCCGGTCGGCCTGCATCCGGAAGAAGGCGTGCCGGTGGTCGTGCTCGCTTATACCCGACTGCACGCCGGCGGCAAGTTCGACAAGCGTGAGGGCAACAGCGCCTACGCGTTCTCGGGCGGCCTGCACGGTGTGGGTGTCGCGGTCACCAACGCGCTGTCCACCCGCGTGGAAGTCGAGATCCTGCGCGAGGGCAAGCAGTATCGAATCGAATTCACCGACGGTGGCGAACGTATCGGCCAGCTGAACGAGATCGGCCCCTGCGGACGCAAATCCGGCACCCGGGTGCGGGTGTGGCCGGACGTGAAATACTTCGATTCACCCAAGGTCCCGATGGCCGAGCTCGAGCGACTGCTGCGCAGCAAGGCGGTGCTGCTGCCGGGCGTGGCAGTCCGGCTCGACATCGAGCAGGCAGATGGCAGCATCGTCACCAGGACCTGGTCTTACCCCGAGGGCCTCGCCGGCTACCTGCGTGAAGTCGGGGGCGACAGCGAGCCGGTTGCCCCGATCTACACCTTCGAGCGCTATGCGGACGCCAACGACCCGAGCTTCGCCAACGGCGAGGGCGCGGCCTGGGCGATCGCCTGGTTCGAACAGGCGGTGCCGAGCGAGTCCTACGTCAACCTGATCCCGACGGTGGCCGGCGGCACCCACGAATCCGGCCTGCGCGCCGGCGTCTTCGACGCGGTCAAGTCCTTCATCGAGCACCATGCGCTGCTGCCGCGCGGCGTCAAGCTGCAACAGGACGACGTCTGCGGCCGCATGAGCTTCGTGCTCTCGGCACGACTGCTCGACCCGCAGTTTCAAGGCCAGGTGAAGGAAAAGCTCAACTCACGCGAAGCGGTCAAGCTCGTTTCCGGGCAGATTCGCGACCCCTTCGAGATCTGGCTCAACAACCATGTTGAAGCCGGCAAGGCGATCGCCGAACTCTCGATCAAGCAGGCCATGGCCCGCCAGCGCAGCGCGCAGAAGGTCGAAAAGAAAAAAACCTCCGGCGTCGCGGTGCTACCGGGCAAGCTCTCCGATTGCGAATCCGAGGACATTGCGGACAACGAGCTGTTTCTGGTCGAAGGCGACTCAGCCGGTGGCTCGGCGAAGATGGCCCGCAACAAGGAAACCCAGGCAATCCTGCCGCTGCGCGGCAAGGTCCAGAACGCCTGGGAGGTCGACCCCAACCGGCTCCTGGCCAACGCCGAGATCCACGACATCGCGGTCGCGCTCGGCGTCGACGCCCACGATTACGATGCCACACCTGACCTCTCCGGACTGCGCTACGGCAAGGTGGTGATCATGTCGGATGCCGACGTCGACGGCGCGCACATCCAGACGCTATTGCTGACGCTGTTCTTCCGTCACTTCCCCAAGCTCATCGAGCTGGGCCATGTCTATGTCGCACAACCACCGCTCTACCGCATTGATGTGCCGGCGCAGGGCAAGAAG